>NZ_CAWUDI010000024.1:0-124809 GCF_963920925.1 Calothrix sp. CCY 0018
AGTTATGTACGGACTGATTACCGTGATTCACTAAGCAACGAATCGCACTTGCTCTGAGAATTAATCAACCCGGTTTTAGGTCAAATTCTAATTATTAATGCTGAAGAAATGAAGTAGGAAGGCTTAAGTACTTACAATCAAGCTGCGTAGCAGCTTATTTTCGGACAACTTTCCTTCAAAGGGAAGTTCAAAGTTTTCCGATGATGTTAGAGCTTGCTCTTGTTTTCGGTACATATATACTAATCAGTCTTTTGGTCTACTTACGGTAATGCAAGGATTTTGACCGATATTAAATCTTTTTCTTGCAGATGAATATATTCCTTTAGTTGGAAATGTAGGCTGTGCCACATTTTTGTATTTATTCAGCAAACCCTACTTAGAAAAAGCTGTGAAGAGTATTTGCAATATTTACCACCATTGGGTTGGGAACATATCAATTTTACAGGTGATTATGCTTGGAATGTGAAGCAGGCGACTACGGGTTAAGGAAAATAAGTATCGCGAAAATGCTTATTAGATTACACTGTTAATATGCAACAAGGTTAAAAATAATTCTCATTTAATTAAAACTAAAACTCCATTTTTGATCAATTTGTTACGTAAATTTTGAGATAAATTTTACTTTTATAATCAGTAATATCAACTATGGCTATCACTATTTCTCAGCAAACCTTCTACGAGTTGTTGTATCAGGAGACAGAAAACAGTTCCCAATATCCAGATCCCGATGATCAGTTAGATGTGATATATGATTACCCAAAGGTACTGGGACAAGGCTATTGGCGAGAAATCAAACTGCGTGAGGGTTTGGAGTTAGCTATTGGTGATTTGCGGTTGTGCGATCGCATGACTACTGAAGACCCAGAAACAGAATGTTGGCTAAATTACCATTTTCATTTTTCAGGGGAACATGAAGATAAATATACATCCATAGGTAGCGGAAAGTATATTTTCCAAGGCAGTGGTTTGGCTCCTCAAATAAAAACTCAGTGTGATCACGAACAGCCATTTCTTGAAGTTGAATTTACGATGCAGCCTGATGTACTGCGTTCCTTTGCGGGAAATAGTGAAGGAGAGTTACCAAAACAGTTGCAGCACTTAATCCGACCCTGTGATCAGTATTACCGTCGCTGTGGCACTGCCACCTTACCGATGCAGAGAATAGCGCAGCAAATTTTACACTGTCCCTATCGGAGTATTGCTAAACGGATGTATCTAGAAGGTAAGGTGCTGGAATTGATGGGAATGCTACTAGCACAAGAAGTAGAGATGCGTGATGGTAAAACCAATATTCAGCCTTTACAACCAGATGTAGTTGATAGAATCTACCGCGCCAGGGAAATCATCCTGCAACGCTTGGACAATCCACCCTCCTTACACGAATTAGCGCGACAAGTTTGTTTAAATGAATGCACCTTAAAACGGGGCTTTCGTTGTTGTTTTGGCACAACAGTATTTGGCTATTTGCGTAATTACAAACTTGAACAAGCGCGACAACTGCTGGAAATAGGAGAGATGAAAATTACCGAAATTGCTCATGCAATGGGTTACAACAGCCGCAGTCCTTTTGCTGCTGCATTCCGCAAACAGTTTGGCATGAACCCCAAAGAATACCAAAAACTGGGGAAAAATTCCGTTTAGCTATCGAAAAAATTCCGTCTACCTATCGGATTAGTCTTGGTTAACACAGAGTTTCACGGTATTTTTATTGAAAGTCATTTTTATTAATGGTATGAGCAGTGGTGTCAAATTATTGCTGGTTGAAAGTGTTGATGCTTGGCTCTTTCTGGGGATTGGTTGCTTTGCCAGCTGGGGCGGAAACAAGTTTAGACCGTATTAATCGTGATCTAAATACGTCTGTGGCAAATACGGCTAAAAGTAGTCAAAAAATCCCTCATTTAAACGAAGTTAAGCACCCAGCGACTACAGTTAAACAGTGGCTTGCTCAAGTAATAGTTCAGGTAACGGGTGTAAAACTAGGGCAAAGAGAGCAGGAATTGGAAGTAATTTTAGAAACCACAGGTTCAGATCAGTTGCAGCCTGTAAGTAAGAATGAAGGTAATAATTTTATTGTAGATATTCCCAATACTCAGTTAAATTTGCCATCTGGTAGTGAGTTTCGTCAAGAAAATCCTGCTGATGGAATCACTGCTGTGACTGTAACTAATATTGATGCAAAGACTATCCGATTGATAGTGACAGGTGAGACGAGTTTGCCCAAGGTTGAATTATTTGATAGCGACAAGGGTTTAATTTTTGGAGTAACGCCTGGGGTAACGGCTATGCAGCCACCAAAAACACCACCAGAAGAAGCATCAGAACAGCCGGATGAGCCAATTAACTTGGTGGTGAGGGGAGAACGGGATGGGTATCGCGTAACAAATACTACAACTGCTACAAAGACCGATACACCTTTGCGTGACATTCCGCAATCAATTCAGGTAGTACCACAAGAAGTATTGCGCGACCAACAGGTAACTCGCTTAGAAGATGCGGTTAGAAACGTCCCTGGTGTTAATCAGAGCTTTAACTTTGGCCCACTTGCCGTTTTCAGCATTCGCGGATTTGATGCAACACAAACAAATCTTCTCAGAGATGGGCTACTTGACCCTGTAGCTGGAGAATCGACTGAACTTTCCAGTATTGAGCGAGTCGAAGTTCTCAAAGGACCTGCATCAGTGCTATTTGGTTTAGGTAATCCAGGGGGAAGTATCAACCTAGTATCTAAACGTCCCTTAAGCGAACCTTTTTATGCTATTGACGCAACCGTTGGAACTTATAGTTATTATCGAGGTGCGATTGATTTAACAGGGCCGTTAGATGACTCGAAGACGGCTTTATATCGTCTTAACGTAGCCTACAGAAATTCAGATAGTTTTGTTGATTTCTTTAATGGTGAAAGCTTCAACATATCGCCTGTTATCAGTGTGGACATTGGCGATAGAACTAACCTCATATTAGAGGGAGAATACATCAAGACAAGAGATTCCTACGCATCTGGCGTACCTGTAATTGGTAGTATATTATCTAACCCCATCGGTGAAGTGTCTCGTAACCGCAACTTTGGTGAACCTTCTGATGAAATTGAACAGACAATTACAAGACTTGGATACCAACTAGAACACAAATTTAATGATAACTGGTCATTACGCAATGCGTTTCGGTTGGTGTCTCGTGATTACACTGACAAACTCACGCTTCCCGGAAGATTGGATGCAGACAATCGAACTTTTAATCGTGTAGATCGAGAATACGAGCTTGAAAATACAATTTATGCTCTGACTGCAAATGTGGTTGGCAAGTTCTCCACTGGTTCAATTCAGCATCAGCTACTATTTGGAGTTGATTTTAATAGTTTAGAAAACTCGTCACCAATATATGCTGAACGGGAAGCAAACCCGATTGATATCTTTAATCCTGTTTATGGTCAAGCAAAAATACCGGGAGCGGCCGTTCTTTTTGAAAGTAGCGATCGCTCGCTCACCAACTCATGGGGAATTTATCTTCAAGACCAAGTTACACTCTCAGAAGGCTTAAAGTTGCTGTTAGGTGTGCGGTTTGATACTTTTGATCGGAAATATACAGATTTCATCAATAACACAGAAAGCAGTGGCTCGGATAGTGCATTCAGTCCTCGTTTTGGGATTGTCTATCAACCCATACCTGCTATCTCACTCTATGCAAGTTACACAAGTTCATTTACTCCACCAGACGGCACATTCTTTTTTGGTATTGACTCTTCCTTGAAGCCAGAACGCGGTAATCAGTATGAGGTTGGGGTAAAAGCAGATTTGAATGATCGTCTTTCCGCAACCCTAGCCTTATTTGATTTGACTCGTACCAATGTCACGACAGAAGATCCTAATAGACCAAACTTTTCTATCCAAGTAGGTGAGCAAAATAGCCAAGGTATTGAACTGAATATTGCAGGTCAAATTTTGCCGGGATGGAATATTTATGCAGGCTATGGTTATATCGATGCAAGCATTACTAAGGATAATACTTTTACACCTGGAAATCGGTTACCAAATACCGCAAACCATTCTTTCAACTTATGGACAAGCTACGAAATTCAACAAGGGGAATTACAAGGTTTAGGGGCTGGATTCGGCTTGTTTTTTGTAGGCGATCGCGCTGGAGATTTGACTAATACTTATGATGTGCCTAGTTATGTTCGCACCGATGCAGCGATTTTTTATAACCGAGATAAATTCCGAGCTGCACTTAACTTCAAAAATCTATTTGACGTAAACTATTTTGAAAGTGCGCTTAATTCTAATCGTGTTTACTACGGACAGCCTTTTACAGTCCAAGGAACAGTTTCCTGGAAATTTTAATAATTGAGACAATGCCAAATATTTTCTGTTGACTAATATTGGGCATCTTAGGATTTAATATAGTTACAGCTGGCAATCATCAGGCATCTTAAAATATATCCTATTCACCTAAACTAGCAACCGCAGAATGTCGCATAGTTAAACACACAATGGGGGGAAACCTGTGTTCCCCTTAACCCCCAACGTGTCTAGCTATTTACGGACAGATGCCGCCATGTTTTATAAACAAGATAAGTGGAGAGCATCGCTTAATGTTAAGAATCTATTCGGGGTAAACTACTTTGAAAGTTCTTTCAATCGAAATCGACTTTTTGCTGGAGAAGACCTTACAATTCAAGGTAGAACTTCTTGGCAATTCTAACAGCCAAAGAAAGAGACGAAGATACATAAGCCGCTTCGTCACTTGGCTGTCTTTGGGCGTGATGGGACTTTTGCTTGTCACAGCCTGTACTCCTAAAAATCGCCATAACATTCAAATACCTATTGAATCGGGCATTGCAGAGTGCCATTCGTTTCAGCACGTTATGGGTGAAACTTGTATTCCTACTGCCCCGAAACGTATTATTACATTATCTGCCTTAACTCTCAATAATGCCCTTCTTCTGGGAGTAAAACCCCTTGGCAGCACTTATTTTCTAGACGATCGTAAGTTACTTATCAGCAATGGCATAGAATTTTTGGGACCTTCTCAACCTAATCTAGAGAAGATATCCTTGCTTAAGCCAGATTTGATTTTGGGCTGGGAAAACATTGACAAGAGTGTTTACCCCTTACTTTCAAAAATTGCTCCTACCGTGTTGGGAAAATGGGAAGAACCTCTGGATTGGTCAAAGCACTTTGATTTTGTCGCTCAGGTTTTAGGCAAGGAAAAAGAAGCTAAAGAAGCGTGGCAGAATTACTACAAAAAAATTGAAACCTTGAAAATAGCTTTGGGCATTGACGCGGTTTCTCTAAAGGAGAATGGCTACCAGGGACAAAAAATTTCATTTATCCACATACATTCTGGTAATCGTGGTGTTGAGAGTGATGTGAAAAACTCCTTTGCTGGTTCTATTCTAGATGCTGTTGGTTTACAGCGTCCAACAGCACAGAATATTAATGCTTACTATGGAAGCATCAGTATTTCTGAAGAGGAATTAGAGAAGGCTGATGGAGACGTGCTATTTGTTTCTATCTTGAGAAATAACGCCAAGGAAGCTTTTGCAAAAATTCAGAAAAGCCCCCTTTGGAAACGTCTTAATGCAGTTCAGAAAAATCGTGTTTATTTAGTTGATTCCTCAACCTGGAGTGGTTCAAATTTACCTGCTGCAAATGCTGTCCTTGATGATCTTTACAAATACCTCGTCAACACACCTTTATAGATGCCCGCATTACGAAAGATAATACTTTGACACCCGGAAACCGATTGTCAAATAGCGCAAATAATTCTTTTAACTTGTGGACAAGTTACGAAATTCAAAAAAAAAGGTAATTTACAAGGTTTAGGGGCGGGAATAGGCTTGTTTTTCGTAGGCGATCATGCTAATTTCGACAATACTTATACTGTACCTAGCTATCTTCGGACTGATGCCTCTATTTTCTATAACCAAGATAAATTCAGAGTTGCACTTAACTTCAAAAATCTATTTGATGTAGACTATTTTGAAAGTTCGCTAGGTAATCGTGTTTATTATGGGCAACCTTTTACAGTACAAGGCATAGTTTCCTGGCAGTTTTAACTATCGAGATCATCATGCGACATTTTTTCTACTGGCTAATATTAGGCATCTTGGGATTTAGTTTGCTTACAGCTTGCAATCATCACACACCTCAAAATATATCCTCTTTACCTAAACAACCAACCGCAGAATGTCGCATGGTTAAACACACAATGGGGGAAACCTGTGTTCCCATTCACCCCCAGCGTGTTGTCACCTTATCATCATGTACTTTAGGCAATGTTCTAGCCCTTGGGGTTAAACCCATCGGCACAACTAACGAAGTTTATGTAGAGGGAAACTCTCTCTCATCCATTAATGGTAAAACTGATGGCATAAAACTACTGGGACTTTCACAACCAAATTTAGAAGCAACATTACTACTCAAACCAGATTTAATTATTGGTGTAGATTGGTTCAAGCCAATTTATCCTTTATTATCTAAAATTGCCCCTACAGTATTAGGTGAAATTGATTTCATAAACTGGCAAAAACATCTGAGTTTTGTAGCTGAATCTTTAGGAAAGCAAGAGGTTGAAAAAGCACTTTGGGATCGCTATTATCAGCGAATAGAACAGCTAAAACAGGCATTAGGAACTCGCTATCAAGGCAAAAAAATATCCTTCATAACTCTTGGGAGTAATCAACTATACATTGACTCTAAAAATTCATTCTCTGGCTCAATTCTTAGTGATGCGCTTTTGCAGCGTCCAGCTGCCCAAAATCTCGACTCAACCTATGGAGCTTTTCCTATTTCCTTCGAGGAATTAGAAAAAGCAGATGGCGATATTTTATTTGTGACAACTTATTCAAGTGGGGGCAAAAAATTTCTTGAAGAAAAACAACAAGAGCCACTTTGGAAAAGCCTTAAAGCTGTTCAAGAAAATCATGTCTATTATGTCGATTTTATGTCATGGGCTGCGACACATATGCTGGGAACTGATGCAGTAATTGATGACCTCTTTAAATACCTAGTAAACACACCCTAAATATCTAGTTAGGGGAGGAAACAGGCAGTTTCTGTATTTTTGTATATGGTTGCTAACTTAAACTAAAAAATGCCATTTTTAGCTAAAAATTCGCATTTATTGGCTATATTAAGGCAACAAATAATAGTAAAATATACTAATTAAAAACATAAATTTTCCACCTTTAACTATTACAATGCCTGCAAAAGTTGACCCAGGAATCAATAAACGCTCTCCCCTCCAACGGTTACTCAACTATGGACAAAAATATCGCCCACAAATTTATCAAGCCACAACCTATTCTATTATCAATACAATTTTAGATTTAGCACCACCTTGGTTAATCGGTGTTGCTGTAGATATATTAGTCCAACAGCAAGATTCTTTGATTGCCAAATTGGGAATTACAGAAGTCTTATGGCAATTTGCTCTACTTTCACTAATCACTGTCATTGTTTGGATATTTGAATCACTTTCTGAGTATGCCTATAATAAACTGTGGCGAAACTTAGCCCAGAATATTCAACATAATTTACGCTTAGATGCCTACGATCATTTACAAGAATTAGAATCAGCTTATTTTGAAGATAGTAGTACAGGCGGTTTGATGTCTATTCTCGGTGATGATATCAACCAACTGGAAGATTTTTTAAATGGGGGGGCTAATGAAATTATCCAAGTCATAACTTCATTTATAATTTTAATCGGTGGTGCATTCTTCATTTTGCCTCTCAACATCACCTTAGCAGCAATGCTACCAATGCCGTTCATTCTTTGGGGTTCATTAATCTATCAAAAGCGTCTCGAACCTCGTTATGCTGATGTTAGGGAAAAGGTGAGTTTTCTAAATTCTCGATTAGCTAATAATATTAGTGGTATTACCACAATTAAAAGTTTCACAGCTGAAAAATATGAAAGTGCCAGATTAGCAACAGAAAGCGAAGCTTATAAAATAAGTAACGCCAAAGCAATTAAACTTTCTGCGGCTTTTGTACCTGTAATTAGAATGTTGGTTTTAGTTGGGTTTACGGCTTTATTATTTCTAGGAGGTATGGCAGCGTATTCTGGTAGGATATCTATTGGTAATTATAGTGTTTTATTAGTTTTAGTTCAAAGATTATTGTGGCCATTGGTATTTTTAGGAGAAACCTTTGACCGCTATCAACGGGCGATGGCTTCCACAAAACGAGTGATGGATTTATTAGATACTCCCATCCAAATTATTACGGGAGATATGCCTTTAGTTGTTGAGGAAGTACAGGGAGAAGTTGAGTTTAAAAATATTACTTTTGCCTATGGAAATAGTGGAACCATAATTAAAGAGTTGTCTTTACATATTCCTGCGGGAAAAACTATTGCGGTTGTTGGTTCTACTGGTTCGGGTAAAAGCACTTTAGTCAAACTATTGTTGCGCTTTTATGATGTTTCTGCGGGAAAAATTACCATTGATGGCATTGATATTCAAAAGTTGAATTTATTTGATTTGCGTCGCAGCATTGGTTTAGTGAGTCAAGATGTATTTTTATTTCATGGTACAGTGGCGGAAAATATTGGCTACGGGACTTTTGACGCTACTGATGCAGCAATTATTCATGCAGCGAAAATTGCTGAGGCACATGATTTTATTGTGCAATTACCCCAAGGTTATGAGACGATAGTCGGGGAACGAGGACAAAAGTTATCTGGGGGACAACGCCAACGGATAGCTATAGCTAGAGCAGTGGTAAAAAATCCGCCGATTCTGATTTTGGATGAAGCGACATCTGCGGTAGATAATGAGACGGAAGCAGCAATTCAACGCTCTTTAGATAAGATTACTGTGAATCGGACAACGATTGCGATCGCACATCGTCTTTCTACAATTCGCCACAGTCATTGTATTTATGTCATGGATGACGGTCAAATTGTGGAGCAGGGTAAACACGAGGAATTACTAGCACTTGATGGGATTTATGCTCTTCTCTGGCGTGTACAGTCTGGAATTCATTAATACTTAAATAATCTACTATATGTAAGCCCAAAGTATTAGGAGACGTTGCAGTGCAACGTCTCTACATTATTGATTTGTAGATTATTAAATAACCGTACCGACTCCCAACTGCTGCATCATGCCAAAAACATCAGCTTGCCCCCAATGTTCTGTAACTTTTCCGTCTAAAAGAGTATCAATATGTACAAACGAAAATTTTACTTGTTTTCCCGTCGGTGGAATTCCCATTAATTCACCTTGATGAGTACCGCTAAAAGTTCCACGAGTAACAACTTTATTACCTTCAGCAATGATTTCTTCAAATACATGATAACCATCTGGAAATGCAATAAAAGAGGACATCGCATACTGGATAAATTCATCAATTCCTTTTCGAGGAGTTGTATCCATTCCACGCCCCACTATATCCGCAGATATGAATTTTCGTCCTTGCTCAATATCTTGATTATCAAAGGCTTCATACATTTTAAGCACGATTGCTTTGTTCTGTTCGAGTGACATATTTTCTCACAAAAATTTCTGCAACAATATATTTTTAATCACTATAAGTTGTAAATTTTTGAGTTTCATTGACTTTGGTTAAGATTTTTGATTTTGATAAACTCTCCGTTTCAATCTACTGAGTGATTCTGGTTCAATACCAAGATATGAAGCGAGATAATATTGAGGAATCCTTTGTAAAATTTGGGGTTCAGTTTCAATTAATTTAAGATAACGTTCTTGTGGCGTATCAATTAGAAGTGAAAGTAATTTATCTCGCAGCAAAAAGGCTAAATCTTCAGCAACAAGTCTGAGTAATTTTTGCCCTCCTACTGTTTTTTCAAACAAAAGCATTGTTTGATGGTTGAATATAAGTATTTCTGAATCTTCGATTGCTTGAGTGGAAAAGCAAGCAGGTTTGTTTTTTTGGAAACTTTCGTAGTCTCCAAAAGTTTGGTATTCGGTATGAAAGAATAAGGTATATTCTTTATCGTCTTTCACAACAAAGCTTCTCAGACAACCTTTGTAAGTAAAAGCGACAAAATCGCAAATATCACCTTTATGAAATAAAAATTCTCCCTTACGTACTTCTCTAGATTTCAAGAGAGATTTGAGGAGGTTGATATCAACTTGGAATTCAGGTGATAGTTTCTGAATAAATGCATAAAATGACTCATGCATCGAATAAATCTCGTATAAAATTGTTCCTTATGATATTTTAGCTAGTAGTCTATCCAATTAATTATGACTGCTAACACATTTGATGATTCGACCAACTACGCCTGATGACACAACTGCGTTAATTGCTCTAGCTAAAGCTACTGGATTATTCGAGCCAAGCCAGCTTGATGAAGTTAACGAAATGCTGGCTGAGTACTTCGGCAACAGTGACAGTGAGAACTTATGGTTTACTGACGATGACGACGAGCCAGTAGGGATTGCTTACTGCGAGCCGGAACGAATGACAAACGGGACTTGGAATCTGCAATTAATTGCCATCCATCCTGATCGTCAAAGACAAGGACGTGGTGCGGCATTAATTCGCTATGTTGAACAAGCAGTGGCAGAGCAAGGCGGACGGATACTGCTGGTGGAAACATCAGGGGTGCCAAGTTTCGAGTTTAAGCGGGAGTTCTACCGCAAATGCGGTTATCAAGAGGAAGCACGAATTCGCGATTTTTACGAAGCTGGTGATGATAAGATTATTTACCGCAAAGTGCTAGCTCATTCGGAGCTTTGAAGGATTATAGAATTGAAAACTCAAGCTAATTTTAAGTTAACTTACACAAAAATCTGTTAACTGACGCATTTTTGGAGTATGAAAACCAATTATAATATCATGCTTTGGTATTCCCATCTCAACTAATTCGCTAGCAATATCAATTTCTGTTGTATTTTGCTGAATCCAAATTTTATCGTTTTTTATATCTAAATGCATCATACAACCATAAATTCGCTTTTGATTATTCCAACCTACACTAACAACTTGATAACGGTCGCGTTCAATATCAAAAATTTGTTCAATTTCAACTTCCTCATAGCTCGGTTTATACTTGGAACATTTAATTAATATTTGTTTAACTTTTTCTCTATATTCATTTAGATTATCCATTCAACAAGCTCCTATTTATCGACATCATAAATAATTAATTTCAAATTGTTTTCATTTATAATTGTTTGAGTAAAAGGTAAACTAAAAAAGTCATTATAAATTGCTGATGGAACCTAAAAATAGGCGGGCAAGGATGCCCACCCCAAAAAAATATAACTTTTATCTACAAAAACTTAATCTATATATTCCACAACATCTTCCGTTTCAAAGCGGACTTTAGGCAACGTTGCATACTTGTCACTAGCTAGCCGATACCCTGCCGCACAGATTACTACTGTATGATATCCTTTGTCTTTTAATCCCAAAACTTGATCATATTTATCAGGGACAAAACCTTCCATCGGACAGGTATCAACTTTTAACATTGCCGCAGAAAACATAAAAAATGCCAAAGCAATGTAAACTTGTCTGGTAGACCATGCATCTTTGTCAAGGGGATAAGGTGGTTGCTTGAGAAAACCTTTCACCATATCTCCAAGCCCTTGAAGTTTCTCAACAGGTGTATTTCGGACTTCCGACATCCGAGCCAGATAAGCATCAACATCCTGGCTGTTGACATCTTCTTTAATAGTCAAAACTACCAGATGTGAAGCTTCCTCAACCTGTTTTTGTCCCCAGGAATGCTCTACCAGTTGATGACGGATTTCGGGATTGCGAATTACGAAAAATTTCCAAGGTTGTACTCCAAAGGAGGAAGGAGCAAGTACCAAACTTTGTTCCAAAACTTTCCAAACATCTTCTGGAATTTTTTTGCTCGAATCAAACTCTTTGGTAGCATAGCGCCAATGTAGTTGCTTGAGAACTTCTTGGGGTGAAAATGTTGTTGCGTTCATTTGCAAGTTAATTAAAAAAACAGCCAGTTCAAAGATAAACGCAATTACAAATAAAGGCTAGTTGATGATTATTAATATATGGACAATCATATATTTGAGTAATTACGCAAGTAGCTATAGAGGTATTATGTTGATTTACGTGCAATAATCGCTGTATGATTGGGCGGTAGATTAAACTCACCATAACAGTGTAAAGTTTGCACCTCGAAACCGATTCGATCGAGCGCTTGTGCAATTTCTGTCGCTTTGTATAATCGCTGATGATGTCATCATGAATATATGCTAAGTCTTCTTTGTAATATTCTTTCATATTGAACTGATGAAAGCCGCTCATACATAAGCGATTATATCTTTTAACTTCGCAACATAAGACGGTATATATTCCAATGCAGTTTGCTTAATTGATTCTTCCTCAGATTTACCCGCAAGAAAAAGCGCAAGACAAATATATCTCGCTGCCATAAATAACGAAAGTTTATTTTCTATTTCAATTGAAAGTTCTTTAATACTTCTATACCCTTTGATTAAACTTGTTTTAATTTTAGAATATTCTGCCATTTCCGAATATTTAGCTAAAATTACCGCCAAATCGTAAATATAATATCCCCAGCCGGAATCATCGAAATCAATAGGAATTAAAGTATTTTGATGCAAGATAACGTTATTTAAGTGTAAATCGCCGTGAATAATTCCGAAAATATTCTTTTGCTTACCATTTACAGCTTCAAAATCAATTAAACGTTGATAAACTGACTCAAATAAACTGACTGTTTGATTATCAAAATATTTGTAACCTAAATTTGCATATCCAAAAGCTCCGTTGCTTCCAATTAAACCATCAGCATCAAACATTGGACGTTTAAAATTAATCGGCTTTTGCCAATTAGCAAGTTGATTATGAATATGAGCAACTAATTTACCAAGTTGCTCAAACAAGCTTAAGTCGTTCACTTGATTTCCGATAAT
Organism: Calothrix sp. CCY 0018; assembly: GCF_963920925.1. Classification (NCBI taxonomy): domain Bacteria; kingdom Bacillati; phylum Cyanobacteriota; class Cyanophyceae; order Nostocales; family Calotrichaceae; genus Calothrix; species Calothrix sp. CCY 0018. The sequence continues at coordinate 12,884 of NZ_CAWUDI010000024.1, forward strand.
TGGCGAATCAATCCATGAAAGTATCGAAACAGGTTTAGCAATTCCTGAAGCTTCAACCATAGAGACAAAGTTATGAGAATTATTGTAAATAGGCTTTTGATATTGGGAATTATTACAATTACTTAGATATTCGATAATTTTAGCTTCTGATTCTATATCTTGAACCGTATTTTGCAATCCGCAATATACCCTAAGTAAGAAATTACCTTGTTCGGTAGATAATTTAAAGGTTGTATTTTCTAAATGTTTGAGAAATTTTAGCTTTACAGAATTAAAATCATACTGCTTGATCGCATTACGTGCGATTTCAGAATTGATCGTAACTTGTTGTGAGGATGAATCTTTGTTCATGCGCTGTAAAAAATTATTTATATATATATCATGAATGGGCAATATTTGGCTCTAACTTTAGTCTTGTATTAATATCTTTGCTGGTTTGATTTCAGCAAGGTCAGTAAATCGATTATTTAATTAACGTAAGCTTATTCCTTGAATGTCTATTCATAAGTTTTATTAATCGTAAGCTTTACAAATTGGCATTTTACGAATTGCATATTTCACGTCAAGATAATAAGTAATAACACCACAGCACATAATATATTTTTGGATAAACATCATGGTTCAACTCACACAGTCTCCTCAAGCTACAACTAATCCAGGACGTTTAACAGTTGAAACTGTAGAAATTGCTTGTGAAACTACTGCGATTCGCTGTCTTGATTGGGACAGAGAACGTTTTGATATTGAGTTTGGTTTGCAGAATGGCACAACTTATAATTCGTTCTTAATTCAAGGCGAAAAAGTTGCTTTAGTTGATACTTCTCACGGCAAGTTTGAGCAGCTATACCTGGAAATAATTACAGGATTAATTGACGTAAATACAATAGATTATTTGATTATTAGTCACACCGAACCAGATCATAGTGGCTTGGTTAAAAATATTTTAGAATTAGCTCCTTCTATTACTGTTGTTGGTGCTAAAGTAGCGATTCAGTTTTTAGAAAATATGGTTCACCAGCCTTTTGAATCAATGGTGGTGAAAAGCGGACAGAAACTAGATTTGGGCAACGGACACGAATTAGAATTTGTTTCTGCACCGAACTTACATTGGCCCGATACAATCTTTACTTACGATTATAAAACCAGCACTCTTTATACCTGTGATGTATTTGGAATGCATTACTGTGATGATCGCACTTACGATGAAAATTTCACGGAAATAGAAGAAGATTTTAAATATTACTATGACTGTTTAATGGGGCCGAATGCGCGTTCTGTTTTGTCGGCTTTAAAGCGGATTGATAAATTAGAAATTGTCACGGTGGCAACGGGACACGGACCTTTATTACAGCACAATATTTCGGAATGGATTGGACGCTATCAAAATTGGAGTTTAGAACAAGCTAAAACCGAAAAATTAGTAGCTTTATTTTACGTTGAAGATTACGGTTATAGCGAAGAATTAGTTAGAGCCGTAGCTCATGGAAGTAACAGAACAGATGTAGCGGTAGAATTAGTAGATATCAATAATACCGAACTGACTGAAGTCCGAGAAATAGTTTCCCAAGCTGCCGGTTTAGTAATTGGAATGCCTCCCCAATCTAACGATGTAGCAATCGCTGCTTTAAATACCATCTTGGCAGCGGTTCATAATAAGCAAGCAATTGGTTTATTAGAGTCGGGAGGAGGAGAAGACGAACCCATTTATCCCTTACGCAATAAGTTTCAAGAATTGGGATTAACCGAAGCCTTTTCTCCAATATTAGTTAAAGAAACTCCCAGCAAAGCCACAGAACAACTTTGCGATGAAGCCGGAACCGATTTAGGACAATGGTTGAATCGCGATCGCACTATCAAACAAATCAAATCCATTGACAACGAGCTAGAAAAATCATTAGGAAGAATTAGCACCGGGCTTTATATTATCACCGCCAAAAAAGGAGAAGTTCAAAGTGCAATGCTGGCTTCCTGGGTGACACAAGCAAGCGTTAATCCATTGGGAGTTGCGATCGCAGTAGCCAAAGACAGAGCCATCGAATCCTTAATGCACGTTGGCGATCGCTTTGTTTTAAACGTTTTAGAAGAAGGTAAATATCAAGGATTAATGAAACATTTCCTCAAGCGTTTTGCTCCCGGTGCAGATCGTTTTGCTGGAGTGAAAACATATCCTGCTGCCACCAATGAATCCCCGATTTTAGCCGAAGCTCTGGCTTACATGGAATGTGAAATCACCACCCGCATGGACTGCGGAGATCACTGGGTGATTTACAGCACCGTCCACACCGGAAGAGTTGCCCAAGTAAATGCTCTAACAGCCGTGCATCACCGCAAAATGGGCAATCATTATTAACAGTTAGGAGTTAGGAGTTAGGAGTTAGGAGTTAGGAGTTAGGAGTAAACTTTTTCTCCCCTTGTCCCCCCATCACCTCTTCCCCCTCACACTATGCATAAACCTGCTGAAACTACACCAACTATGTATTACATCAATCGGGAGCGCGTCGTCCGAAGTTTGGAATTTATCCAAGACGCAATTGTAATTTGCTTGTGTATCGGTTTATTTAGCTTCATGGTGCTTGAGGTGAGAGATATGTTTCTTTCCTTGCTTCCACCTTTAGAGTCTCAAGCTGTTACTGCCGATATTTTGTTTTTGCTGATTTTAGTTGAGTTATTCCGACTACTGATTATTTATCTACAGGAACATCGAGTCTCTATCGGGGTAGCCGTTGAAGTTTCCATAGTTTCCGCATTACGAGAAATCATTGTTCAGGGTGTACTAGAACTAAGTTGGACTCAAGTTGTAGCAACTTGTGCCTTTTTATTAGTTCTAGGAGTACTATTAGTTCTCCGAGTTTGGCTACCCCCCACCTTTGATGGCATCGATCCCGAACAAGCAATAACTGAACGTTATAAGAATCGACAAGTTAAATCGGAATTTGTAGAAACCAATGGACGTACTTGAGTTAAGGAATACCTAACCCCCAACCCCATAAGAGCAAGGGAAGGGGAGTAAGAATCAAAGCTTCTCAAAGAAAATCAATAATATCAAACCTATAAGGGAAGTAAAGATAAGAATCAAAGCCTCTCTCCTTGTAGGAGAGAGGTTTGGAGAGAGGTTAAAGCTTCATCTCCCAAAATCCAAAATAAATGCATCCGTTGTTAAAATTCAAAATCTAAAATTCAAAATTGATTATGTCTACTACCATAACCACAAACCGTAAAAGAGATGTCCAAGTTGCTGAAATTGGAAAAGATACAATAATATTGCGATCGCGAACTTGGGATCGATTAAAGTTTGAAGTTGAATATTCCCGTCAAAAGGGAACTACGGCAAATTCTTATCTCATCCAAGCCGATAAAAAAGCTTTAATCGATCCTCCCGGTGAATCTTTTACGGAAATTTATCTCCAGGAATTAAAGCAACATTTAGATTTGACTACCATTAATTACATAATTCTTGGTCATGTCAACCCGAACCGCAGAGCGACTTTGGAAGCATTGCTGCCAATTGCTCCCAACGCTACTTTAATTTGTTCTCGCCCTGCTGCGAATGCGCTCAAAGCGGCTTGCCCTGAGTGGGAATCGCGGATTCAAACTGTGCGGGAGGATACTTTAGATTTAGGAGGGGGACATCTTCTCACATTTGCTAGCGTACCAACTCCGCGTTGGGCTGATGGGCTTTGTACTTATGATGCTGCGACAAAAATTCTTTATACAGATAAATTCTTTGGCGCTCATATCTGCGAAGATACTTTATTTGATAAAGACTGGAAAAGTCTAGATGCGGAACGTCGTTACTATTTTGACTGTCTCCACGCACCGCAAGCCAAACAAGTCGAAGCTGCTTTAGAAAAGATTGCGGTTTTCCCAGCCAAATCTTACGCTCCGGCTCATGGCCCAATTATTAATTATAGCCTCAGTAGATTTACTTACGATTACCATCAATGGTGTCAGAGTCAAAAATCTCAAGAGTTGAAGGTTGCTTTGCTTTATGCTTCTGCTTATGGAAATACAGCAATTTTGGCAGGGGCGATCGCCAATGGTTTAATTGAAAATGGAGTTAATGTAGAATCGATTAACTGCGAAGTCGCAGAGACTGAAGAGATTACCCGTATTGTAGAAGCAAGTGATGGCTTGATTATTGGCTCACCGACATTAGGTGGACACGCTCCGACTCAAATTCAAACTGCTTTAGGAATAATTCTTTCAACAGCAGCTAAAACCAAATTAGCAGGAGTATTTGGTTCCTACGGTTGGAGTGGAGAAGCAGTAGATTTAATAGAAAACAAATTTAAAGATGCCAATTATCGTTTAGGATTTGAATCAATTCGAGTTCGTTTCACCCCTACACCTGAAATTCTCCAGGAATGTCAAGAATCTGGGGCATTATTTGCCGAAAACTTGAAAAAAGACAAGAAACTGCGTAGCTCCCGTCAAGTTGTAACAGAAACTCATATAGATCGTACCGAACAAGCAGTAGGGCGGATTGTGGGTTCCTTGTGTGTAGTAACAACTCGTGACGGAAACACGCAAAAAAGCGTTTTAACTTCTTGGGTATCTCAAGCCAGCTTTAATCCACCAGGAATAATGATTGCGATTGCTGACGAACAGAATGCAGATTTCATCTGTCATGTAGGCGATAAATTTGTACTAAATATCCTCAAAGAAGGCAGAAATGTGCGCCGTTATTTTTCTCGTCATAGCACATTAGGAGATAATCCATTCGTCAATCTTTCTACCAAAACCGCTGATAATGGTTGTCTCATTCTCACCGAAGCATTATCCTATTTAGAATGCACGGTACAAAATCAAACCAAATGCGGTGATGGGTGGTTAATTTATGCCGTAGTAGATAACGGTGAAGTTCTAGAAAATGAAGGATTAACTGCACTAGAACATCGTAAATCGGGCAGTCAGTATTAATTGTTGTAGAGACGTAGCACTGCTACGTCTCCCGACGTTTGAAGCGCTTTTTATTTAATAATCCATTTTCGCCAATCAACATTATCATCTTCGCATGGTTGATACAATTCCGGTTTACCAGATCCAAGCACCTCAGCAATCATTTGCATGGATTTAGTTCTACTCGGCGTAGAAAACTCAGAATTAGGATTATAGACATCGGGATGATGCCAATTATCAAGTTGAATAATTTGAGTTAATTCAGCCGGTACTATTTCTCTAAATTCTGTTTGGGTTGCTAAAATTTTTTCACGATACCTGTCTACAAGATGAACCATCAAGTCAAAATCAATATAATCTGATAAATGAGGATTTCTCTCAATTTCACTTGAATTGATCGTAAATTGTTCTTCCCGAATCATTACTGATATAGATTCGGGAATATCTTGATCATCTTCCTCCAATTCACCTGATGGATATTTAACCGGAAAATAAGTAACGAAAGGTTCGTTTATCAAAATACTACTTCCAAATGCAGAAATCACCAGCACTGGTTCAACACCATTTAAACTATACCAACTAACTAATTGTTCTATAGTCAAAGCCCAATCTTCATCGTTCCGGAATCCAGTAAGACGAGCCGTGACCATATCGTCATTCATATTATCAAAACCCGGAAAATCCAAGTTACCAGCGGCTTTGTCCAGACAGTTGAGAATATTTTCTGTAGTAATTGTCATATTATCTTAAATAACTTTTATTAAGATAGCATTAAGCACCAATAACTACATTAATCTTTCGTAAAGAGTGTTATTCAAAAAGGGAAATCATAATTTACTATTAAGTTTAAGGCTATGATTAATCCCCGTGAAATCTATGATTTAATGTTAGATTATGGCACTACAGATACTAAAATAGAAGAAATTATCATCGGTTTGACTTGGACTTTATGTTTAACTGAAGGTGCGGGTTTGTGCATGAGTCCGGGAATGCTTACTCGCACTTTACCTTTCTCCGGAACTTTAGTAAATAAATCAATTTCTGAATTAGCTCCTTGGTTGCGTTCGTGGAATCCCTATCAAGCAACTATCGGAATGGCTGCGATTAATTCTATAATAAATTCTGATTCAAATTTACCCGATACAGGTACGGTTTTATCTCCCGATAGTTCTGCCAATTTAGCGGTATTCGAGCATTTTTTACCCCAAATTCGTAACAAAAACGTTTGCATCATTGGACGCTATCCGGGATTAAATAAGTATTCTCAAGAAATGCAAATGAAGGTAATAGAATTGAATCCGGGGCCAGAAGATTTTCCCGCACCAGCTTCAGAATTTTTACTACCGGAAGCTGAATGGGTATTTTTAACTGCTACTTCTATTGCGAATAAAACCTTTCCTCGTTTAGTTCAATTAGCAAAGAATTCTAAATTAGTTTTAATGGGGCCAACTCTTCCTTGGTTGCCAGATTTAAAACAAATGGGAATCGATTATTTAGCAGGAATTAAAGTTACTAATTTACCAGCTTTAAGAGAAACGGTTGCCGAAGGTGGTGGTGTGAGAATCTTTGAAACTGGTATTCAATATAGTGTTGTTGAGTTATGAATTAAAAAACCCCTCTCCATGAACGTGAAACGTTTTCTCGTAGAGTACCTCTCCCCCACTAAGAGAGAGGCTTTAAACAACTGCTTTTCTTTTCCCCCTTCCCTAAGAGGGAAGCTTTAAAAAATTGCTTTTCCTTTCCCCCTTCCCTACTAGGGAAGGGGTTAGGGGTTAGGTTTTTATATCCTTTAATTAACAACTGATTCACAAGGGAAATCTACTATGAAGCTGTTTACATTCTTCTTTTAATATCCCCGATTTGATTTTAATAGAAGCTGGAGATTTACCGATAATTTCTTCACATCGCATATTAATCATGTTGGGATTGTAATCATCTTCAAAGTCTGAAGCACCAGCACCATAAACGATTTCGGAAATACCTGCCCAAAAGCAAGTCGCCGCACACATTGCACAGGGTTCGCAGGTAGAATAAAGCGTATATCCCGATTCTAAAGCGGCAGTTTTGAGACGAGTAGTTAATTTACGTAAAACGTTTACTTCAGCATGACAGGTTGGATCTGCATCGGATTCAACTGTGTTACCGGCTTTCTCAACTATTTCGTTATCTTTTACAATTACAGCACCGAAAGGAGTTTCGCTTTTCTCAGCTTCGGCGATCGCCATTTGCATTATTTCTTCAGGAGTCATTCAATTTTGGATTTTAGATTTTAACAACGGATGCTTTTGTTTTGGATTTTAGATTTTAGATTTTGGATTTTGAATTTTAGATTAACTGGCTTGAAACAATAACACAATTTTTTATATCTTCTCTACAGATAAATCTAAGAAATTATATCCAGTTTATTTTTTAATGATAATCAATAAACAGTTATCAGTTAGCAGTTATATATTACTGTTCCCTATTCCCTGTTTTTTAAATCATTCGGGGACAAAATTTAGTTAAATTACGACTATAGAATCATACACCCAATTACCAATTCTCATGATAATAGACAGTTTTCGGGCTAAGTTACGCAAGGAAGCACAACTTTGGCGAGATGAAGGAATTATACAAGATTCTCAGTACGAACAATTATCCCAAAGGTATCAGTTTGATAGTTTGGATAATGTTGCTCAAGACCGCTTTATTTTTATTTTAATTGGAGTCGGTTGTATACTTGTAGGCTTGGGGGCAATTACTTTTGTCGCAGCTAATTGGCAATCATGGTCGCGTGAAGTAAAGTTAGTTTTATTATTAAGTCTATTCTTTGCAACAAATATTATTGGTTTTTTCCTTTGGAGAGAACCCGTATTTGATAATGCGGGAAGAAGAAGACGGCAACGTAAGCGAATATTTGGACATGGTTTATTACTTTTAGGTGCTTTACTTTTAGGCGCAAATATGGCCTTTATGGCGCAGACATTCCATATCAGCGGTGCCGATTATCAACTGTATTTATTCTGGGGAATTGGCGTTTTGGTAATGGCTTATGGCTTGCGTTTGGCTTCCTTGGGGGTGTTTGCGTTCGTCTTGATGAACATTGGATACTTTACAGGCTCAGGGGAGTTATGGAATTCTGTGAGTGAATTTTCTTTGTCATTGCTGATGCTCCAACATATGCCAATCCTTTATTTAGCGCTGTTTGTTCCTTTAGCCTATATCTGTAAATCGCGATGGATTTTTGGATTATCTACGATTGCTTTTGCTACTTCATTGCAATTTAATTTAAGTAAAAACTATCTGCCCATGCTTTATTCTTTTGCCTTTGCACTTCCACCAGCGTTATTATGGAGTTATGACGATTTACTAATTCCTAAAGTTAATCAAAGATGGTTTCAATCGGTTGCACGTAATATAGCATTGCTATTTTTGAGCATTCTATTTTATGTTCTTTCCTTCCAGGGATATTGGCAATTTTACAATTATTCTTCTGTTAACAACTTAAAACCCAATTTATTTTTATTCATAGATTTGGGAATTATTACGGCTTTAGCTATATATCAATGGTTTCATTTATTGCGTCCAAATCGCAACCGTCAGCGTCAAGGAATAGATATTACTCATATTGCTATCGCCATCTTTATTGTAATAGCTGCTTTTGCACCGATATTAAGACAAAATACTGCCGGAATGTCGGTTTTAGCAATATTTATTTTCAATTTACTGTTAGCATTATTAGCTTGCGGAATGATTCGTCAAGGATTGCAATCAAATCAAAGACGCGCTTTTTGGGGAGGAATGATCTTGTTAACCCTGCAAATTATCACCCGAATGCTCGAATACGACACGGCTTTATTACTTAAATCTTTGGTTTTCGTGTTGTGCGGAGTCGCTGTAATCGGCGCGGGATTATGGTTTGAACGCCATTTATCAGTGAGCAGTCAACAGTGAGCAGTGAACAATTATCAACTAACAACTAACAACTAATAACTAATAACTAATAACTAATAACTAATTATGAAACCTTTTCCAGAAGAATCTTCCCAAAAAGAACTAATTCCCGATTTTAAAACGAAATCACCTGCAACTAATAAACCAATACCAATTCTTACATTTATAGTACCTTTATTAATCCAAGCTGGGTTACTTTTCGCGATACCAGCGCAATCAGCTTACACTTACCTTACGGGTAAAACGGTAATTTTACAAACCGTACCTGTAGATCCTTACAATATATTAACTGGTTACTATCAAATTCTCAGTTACGACATTTCCACAACAAGCACTTTAGAAAAACTTCCCGGTAGTAAAGACTTATTAAAAGATGGCAACAGTTTTTATGTCGTACTCCAAGAAGAAAAATCTACTGATGAGAAAATTCCTAAAGCTTGGAAACCACTACGGTTAAGTGAAAAACTTCCCGATTCTCTTGCCGATAACCAAGTAGCGTTGAAAGGTAAATATCGCTCCGGTAGGGTTACATATGGTTTAGAAAAATATAATATCCCAGAAGACCAACGCAATCAAATTAATAACAATATATCTCAAGCAAGTCGAAGCGCAACACAACCGGATAAACAACCCATCGTAGTGGAAGTCAAAGTTGATTCTCAGGGTAAATCGGTACCTATAAGTATGTGGGTGAAAGAACAAAATTATAGGTTTTAACTGATTCACTCTTCGTTGCGTAATTGCCAAGCCGCACCAAAAGCGGCTCCGGCTCCTGCTAGTAATCCCGTACTCATTCCTTGTATGGTTTTACTAATGGGATCTTGAGTTAGACATTCGCTTGTTACCTCAGTAGCTTTTAAACACATGGTGCTTTCAGCCCAACTAGACGTACCTCCAAGCACTACACCAGCCACGCTACAGGAAACGATTAACAGTAAAAGGCGTTTATTTTTTCTATCCATAGATAGGTTTTTAAATATCTTTAGTATTAATTCTTCTATCCACTGTACATAAAAGTTTACGCATTGTCAGCATGGTTTGTATAAAATTCTGAAAATTTTTCTCATTTAATTTTTTGTGCAGAGCGAAAATATGTAGCGATAAGCCGCTCTGCTAATGCGATTTTGATGGGGCTTATATCAGGCTGGCTAAATTACTTACAAATAAAAAGATATTTGTTTGTAGTAGCGCTTCCTATAAGAGGCGCTAAAGCGCTACTACGAACCTTATTTATCTGATTATTTTTGTTGTGTCACGACACTCAGACTGTATCTCAGACAAACCTAATTTTCGATTTAGTTAAAACCATTGTGGCTGCTAATCCGATAAATATAGTCGCAGGTACTCCCGATTCAGGTACTTTCTTTCTGCGTTGCGGTTCATCTTTTTTAGCGTAGGTGTAAGAAACCATTACATTAGCACCTGCGTAAGTTTCAAAACGAGCCGATAGATTTCCCGCACCTGTAGCTGTTGAATTACCTATGGCTTCCAGGAATAAATTAAAATTACCACCGCCAACGAAGGGTGTAAAATCATCTGGAATGGTTAAAAGTGTCGATTCTTTCTTGGTATTAGAAATTTCTGTTAATTTAACGCCCGAAGTACCACCAAAATCAAATGTTCCATCGTATGCGCTCAAGTCTTTTTCAACCGATGCAGTGGGTAAAGCTACGAGTAGTAGGGAATTATCGGGTTTTTTTAAACTGATTTCTGCGGCAAGATTTCCCGTAACTAGTGCTGCCTGAGCGTCTTCGTTTTCTAAACTTACCGAACCTTGAACATCACCACTTAACTCAAATAAAATGCTTTCTAATTTGCCCAAACTGCTATCAAATTTGGGTAAGCTTATTTGTTTTTCAAAATTAGTTTTTTCTAAATTGACCGAACTTTTATAAGTCAGCGTAGATGCTTGTACGGCATTTATTGGCGCTAATATTGCAGCAAAACCTGCCACCATCACTTTGGTTTTGAAAATGGATAGATGCATAATTATTTAACCTATATATTGTTTGCGTTTTTTATGAATGTTTATTCAACGCATCTTGGACTCTAAAAAAGAGATTAATTTAGTTAAAATAATTAAGCAATATCACTTAAGTATATTCATGAAATATTTACAAAAATACTCCGGATATATCCAGTTATATATATTTTATGTAAGTAAAACTCAAGATATTGTTTTTGTTTAATTTCATTAGTAAAAACTTTATAATCAACAGTAAATATTTTATAAACTTGAGTATTTAAAATATATTGATTAAATTGCTAAGTGGCTATGCTGTTTTTACTTATTTTTGGGTTTTGACAATTTTTCGCAATCATTGGAAATTGCCAAGCAAGAAATATAAGGATACTTGTGATGTTCCTCGTGGTAGCCGAAATGATAGCAGCTAATCAAATTTATATTTCTTTGAGAAGATAGCGAATAAGAATCAAATCATAAGGATTGAGCGAGGCATCCTAATAAAAAAATATCATAGTTAAAGCATTTTACTTCCTTGATATATAGGGTGCAAGATGCCCGCACTACAAAGTCTCCACATTTTTTAATCAAATTTTTATAATTAATCGTAGGTTGGGTTAGGCACACAAAGAAATATAGCAAGAAAGCGAAAAAACATATTTGTGCCGTAACCCAACATCTTATTTATCGGAACTTTGAAATATTTTGCCCTTGAATAACGAAGTTTGTACGCAAACGTGATGTTGGGTTACGACACGATTAATTAGATTTTCGTTACGAACTTCAATTGGTTTTCGTGTCTAACCCAACCTACTAGCTAGCAAGATGCCAGGAATACAAATGTAAAAGAGACTCCGCAATTGCGAAGTCTCTACATTTTTGAATCAATAATTAATTATGAATTGTTGACAATTGATAATTACTAACTGATAACTGATTTATTCGATTATCAAATTAAAAGGCAACCGAGCATATACACCTAATGGATCGTTCATGTTTTGTAAAACCGCTATTTCTGCTTGTAATTTCTCAAATTCCTTGGTTAAAGGATGATTTGGTTGAAGTGAGGTTTTGCTAGTTTTAAACACAGCTTGGGTTTCTTCTGCGACTTTACCAAAAAATCTTTCGCTAAAGCTGCTGGCTCTGGGATACTCTTGCAATTCCCATTTATCTCCTAACTTTGCTTCCGAGGCAGCATATTTGATCGCCGCATCTAATCCGCCGATTTCATCCACTAAACCAATGTCTTTCGCAGCTTTACCAGACCAAACTCTTCCTTGAGCAATATCTGCTACCTTTGATTGTGGTAGGTTTCTACCTTTGGCTACTTTATCTAAAAATTTACCGTAAATTCGGTTGACGCTGCTTTGAAAAATCGCCAATTCTGCTTCAGATTTGGGACGAGTCACTGTTCCGATGTCAGCATATTTTCCCGTTTTAACGCTATCCCAAGTAATACCGTTGTCGTTGGCTAATTTTTGGATATTGGGTATGCTGCCAAATACACCAATGGAACCCGTAACGGTATTTGGTTCGGCAAAAATTCGGTTGGAATCTGTAGCTATCCAGTAACCACCGGATGCCGCAGTATCTCCCATTGATACCACAACTGGTTTAACATCGCGAGTTAATCTAATTTCTCGCTGGATGATTTCGGATGCGGTAGCGCTACCACCGGGAGAATTTATCCGTAAAACCACCGCTTTAACATCTTTATCTTGACGCAGACGACGGAAAATTTTAGCGAAACGGGTTCCCCCTACTTCTCCTGTGTCTCCATCACCGTCAACAATACCACCTTCGGCATAAACTACAGCTATTTCCGAATCGGAATTTCTACTTATATTTTTATCGGCAAGAGTCGCGTATTCATCTAAATCAATTTGTTTAAAAGTTTTTTCATCGCTATCACTTTTCGTTAACTTTTTGAGTTCGGTAACTACTTCGTCAAAATAGGCAACCTTATCTACCAAACGGTTGGTTTTAGCTTCCGAGGGTTCTAAAAGTCCTTTACTATCGGCGATCGCCTGCAATTGTTGCGGTGTCATTTTACGGCTTTTACCTACAGTACCGCGCCATTCACCCCATAAATCATCTAATAATGTTTGAATTTGCTCGCGGTTTTCCGGACTCAATTGTTTCAAAACTAAAGGTTCAACTGCACCTTTAAACTTTCCTACTCGGACAATTTGCACGCCTACACCAAACTTTTCCAAAGCCCCAGCCAAAAACATCGGTTGCGAACTCAAACCGTTAATTTCCATTCCTCCGTAAGGATTAACCATAACGGTATCCGCCACCGAACTGAGGTAGTATTCTTTTTCACCCCATCCGACACCGTAAGCAACAACTTTTTTACCCGTATCGCGAAACTTCGAGAGTGCTTCACGAATTTCCTTGAGAGTTGCAAAACCCGTGCTTCCGGCTCCCGAAGCGTCCCTTGCATCCAAATAAACGCCCACAATTCGCTTGTCGGTGCGGGCTTTTTCCAAAGCATCCAAAACCTCACGCAGTGTCATCTGCTTTTTATAATCACCCGATATTGCTTGCTGTAAAATCAAACCAGTATCGGGCTTTCCGTCGGTAATTTGAGTTGATAAATCAAACACCAACATCGATGAATCTTCTACTTTCGGTCCCGAATCCGTGGAAGCAGCAGCAAAAACTAGCATGAATAATCCGACAGTACTTATACCCCCAAAAATAAATAGTCCTAATAAACTACCAATTAAACTCGCAAAGGTCTGTTTAATAAAATTACGCATATTACCCCGGTTTTACTAATAAGTATTTACATTTAGCCCCTAAGTATTGGTAGATGCACTTAAGGGCAACTACCATCCTCAAATTTATTCTGCATCTTTTCACTTCATATTTTATAAATCATCCTTTAATAATTACTTTGTATTTCCAATGTCCCCTATAAATATTGTTCCTAACACCTATATATTTTGCTCAATAATTAAGATATAGAATTATTCAACTGTTTTAATTAAACTATCAGAATGTTGAAGTTGTTCTAGTGTAGCGTTACCAGTACAAAATAGTACGGTGCTAATTTCCGCAATTAAAACTTTTGCTAAATCGTAAAGTGTAGCCTCAGATGAAGTTGCAGCTTGTAAAAACGGCATTGCCAACCCGGCTATATCGGCACCCAATGCGATCGCCTTCGCCACATCTACACCGTGACGCAAACCCCCCGAAGCAATCAAAGGTACATCAGGGGCAATGCTGCGAATTCCGGTGATGCAGTCAGCCGTCGGAACACCCCAATCAGCAAAGGTTCTACCCAAACGTCGCTGTAAAACATTATCAGCACGCTCGCTTTCCACCAAAGCCCAAGAAGTACCGCCAGCACCAGCCACATCAATCGCTGCAACTCCAGCACCAATAAGTTTGTGAGCCATTTTCGCCGAAATTCCATTCCCAACTTCCTTAACAATTACCGGCACTGGTAATTTTTGGCATAAAGTTTCGATTTTGTCCAGCACGCCCCGGAAATTAGTATCACCTTTGGGCTGAATGCATTCTTGTAGCGGGTTAAGATGCAAAATCAGCGCATCAGCTTCCAAAATGTCAACAACTCGCAGACATTCATCTAAACCGTAATTGTAATTCAGTTGAATCGCACCCAAATTAGCGAACAATAGTATATCGGGAGCATATTTACGAACTGCAAAAGTATCAGAAACTTCCGCATTTTCTACTGCAACTCGTTGAGAGCCGACACCCATAGCCAATCGGTAATGTTGAGCAACTTTCGCCAAACGACAATTAATAGTTTTAGCTTCTTCGGTTCCCCCAGTCATCGAAGAAATTAATAATGGCGCATTCATAACTTTTCCTAAGAATGTAGTGCTAATATCAATTTGATCGCGGTCAATGTCCGGTAAACAACAATGGTCAAAATGATAGCGTTCCAAACCATTAGTAGTTTGACGAAACTGAACATCTTCCTCTAGACAGATGCGGATGTGGTCGGCTTTGCGAGATTGTGTTGCGGCTGAGTAATTTGTAGAAATTTTCACGGTGGAGACTGGGAGTAAAGTTAACTGCTATTTTCTCAGTCTGTAGTATTTTGGGATTTTTTGGAGTCAAATACGCGCCTTTTTAACAATTTGCAATTGAGAATGGGGAATTGGGCATTGGGCATGGGGGATTGGGCATCGGGCATGGGGAAATAATTTTTTAATTGTGCTGTAGGGTGTGTTACGGCTACGAGATATTTTCGCTTATGGGTAATAAATTTGCGATCGCCGTAACGCACCATCGGTTATTTGGAAACGAAGAAGATATATAATAGAAAATAGTCATAATGTACAAAATAGTCAATATCTTAATTTATATGCAAAATTACTCACTTACAGATGCTCGAAATAAACATGGTGAGGTTTTTGATAAAGCCGCTGTTGAACCAGTTTTGTTAACAAAACAATCACGTCCGAGTCATGTAATCATGTCAGCAGAAACTTACCAGAAATTAGTTGAAAGATTGGAAGAATTAGAAAATATGGTATTAGGGCAAAAAGCTAATGTTGCACTTAGTAATTCAAAAATGGTGGGGAGTGAAGCTTTTACAAATGCGTTAGAAAATTTAGCAAATGGCGAAGCTTGATGGTTTAGAAACCGTTCTTGATTTTTTAAACGGTTTGCAACCGAAAATTGCAGCACAGATTGCGAAAAAAGTATTGGCTTTAAATGTAAATCCTTTACCATCTGATAGTAAATCACTATCTGGTTATGAAAACTATTATCGCGTTGACAGTGGTGAATATCGAATAGTTTATAGATTTTTTCCTGATGAAGACTTAGTTGAAGTGATTTTGGTCGGCAAACGTAACGATGATGATGTATATAAAAGATTGAAACGCTTATTGGGATAGTTAGTAAGAGGAAAGTTGAGGGAACAGATTTATATAAAAACGCCCGCAGCAGATTAAAGCTGGGGCTAAAATATTTTTAAATGTTACCTAAACAAATTAAATGTTTTACTAATCATTAAATTCTATGAAGAAACCAGAGTATTAAACCCTGGTTAAAAAATTATTATTTACAGTTTAAGATTTCGGAAATTTAATCGCTGTCGCTTTTTTTTAAAAGTGCTAAGAAAGTCAGCGCCAGTGTTACGATTGCTCCCCTTCTTGAGAAGATGTCTAGAAGGAAAAACCACTAAGCAAATTTTGTAGAATATATAGCATCCATTTGTAATTGATTAGCTAACGTTTGCATCTCAGCCTGCATTTGCAAATCATACAATTGGCTATAGAAATCATCATAACTAGGGGTATAAGTTTCTTTTTCAACTGTTCCCAGCCAGACACCATCACCGTATTCAACATCAACTAATTCGTATCCTTGGCTAAATAATTCTTTACCATCTGCTAGAAGTTCATTTACCTAAATCTTCTAAAACACTTTCTTCAAATTCATTCAGATTTTCACGCACGGTGTAGGCATTGTTAGACATAATTCTCTTCCTATAAGAAATATTTTGAGGTTTTTCAGAGGCTTTCAGAAGATTACAGAGTCTTGTGAAGCCCCCAACAACCAGTATTATATGAACTATTAGTCAATGTGAGTATGTATTTTTATGCAATATTTGAAAAGTAAGAGTTATTATTGCTACTTAATTTTCTGTCAAGTTAAGCGCGATCGCCGCTCATCGCCACATCCACAAACACCTTCTCTAACATCGAAATCACTGACTCAGCGCCCCTCCGCGCTTACCTCAGCGTTCCTTTGCGTTTAAAGTTAAAAATTTATCTAATCTAAAATGTTACCTTAAAGACTGTCTCCCCATCCTTCAACTAAATGCTGCTAACAATCGCCACTACTCACCAACCTGCAACCGATTTGGGTTATCTTCTACACAAACACCCAAGCCGTTGTCAGTCGTTTTCGCTTTCCTTCGGAGAAGCCCACGTTTTCTACCCGGAAGCAACAAAGGAACAATGCACCGCAGCTTTATTATTAGATATCAATCCAGTAAAATTAGTCAGAAAGAGAACTTTAACGCTGGATGCCTATGTAAACGATCGCCCTTATGTAGCTTCTTCGTTTTTCAGCGTAGCCATATCTCAAGTATTTGGTACAGCTTTGGGTGGGCGTTGCAAAGATAAACCGGAGTTAGTAGAAACAGCGATACCGTTAGTAGCAAAAATATCGGTTTTACCTTGTTATAGTGGTGAAGGTTTTTTACGAGAATTATTTGAACCTTTAGGTTATCAAGTAAGTTTACAAAATTATCCTTTAGATGAAACTTTCCCGGAATGGGGAGAAAGTAAATATTTCACGGTTGAATTACAAAACACTTTACCTCTTTCGCTTTTACTCAGCCATCTTTATGTTTTAATACCAGTTTTAGATAATAATAAACATTACTGGGTAAACGAAGAAGAAGTAGAAAAATTATTGCGTCACGGGGAAGGTTGGTTAAAGGAACATCCATTAAAAGAAGAGATTACCAAGCGCTATTTAAAACGTCAATATCGCTTAACTCGCTCTGCTTTAGCGCAACTAACCGAACCCAACGAACCAGATCCCGATAGTGCCGAAGAAAATCACGATAAAGAAGAAGCAGCAGTAGAGAAACCACTAAGTTTAAATAAACAGCGTTTGAATTCAGTAGTAGAAGTTTTAAAGCAGAATAATGCTAAAAAAATTGTAGATTTAGGTTGTGGACAAGGTAATTTACTCAAATTGCTTTTGAAAGATAGTTACTTTGAAAAAATTACCGGAGTAGACGTATCCTATCGTTATTTAGAAATTACCAAAGAAAGATTAGAACGATTACATTTACCTCGCAACGAATGGGAAAAATTACAATTAATTCAAAGTGGTTTAACTTACACAGATAAACGAATTACCGGATACGATGCGGCTGCCGTAATTGAAGTCATAGAACATTTAGATTTACCCAGGTTAAGCGCTTTTGAAAGAGTATTATTTGAATTCGCCAAACCACAAACAGTAATAGTTACCACACCAAATGTAGAATATAACGTTAAATTTGAAAGTCTACCAGCCGGAACATTACGTCATAAAGATCACCGTTTTGAATGGACAAGAGCAGAATTTCAAAAATGGGCAAAAGAAGTAGGAGAAAACTTTAGTTATAGCGTGGAATTTCAAAGCGTAGGTGAAGAAGAATTAGAAGTAGGTTCCCCCACGCAAATGGCGGTTTTTTCAGCTAACAGTTAACAACGATCAAGTTCGTAGTAAGGGCTTTAGCCCTTTATCTTTGAAAGCGATAAATCGCTTACTACAAACAATGCAAGCAATCATATTCATCGGTATTCAAGGAGCGGGGAAATCAACTTTCTACCGCGAATATTTTCTAGATACCCACATCCGAATTAATCTTGATATGCTCAAAACTCGTCACCGAGAAAAGCTAATATTTCAAGCTTGTTTAGCAGCAAAACAGCGATTTGTCATAGACAACACTAATCCCACAATAGAAGATAGAAAACGCTATATAATTCCAGCGAAAGCACAAGGTTTTCAAGTGTTAGCATATTACTTTAATTCAAATTTAGAAGATTGCAAGCAACGCAACAGCCAACGTCAAGGGAAAAAAGTAATTCCCTTAGTCGGAATATTATCAACTTATAAAAAACTTGTTTTACCTAGTTACACAGAAGGATTTGATGCAATATACTCGGTAAAAACCCATCCAGATTATTCATTTATAGTTAAGGAGTGGAATCGTGAAATTTGACGAGCTTGATACTAAAATGCGGGTATTTGAAACCGCTCACGATTATTGCGTATTACCAGGAATTTATATAGTAGCGAGATTAGATGGAAGGGGTTTTACTCGTTTAACAAAAGACGTGCATAAATTTAAAGCACCTTACGATGAACGTTTTCGCGACTATATGTTAGATACCGTAGAGCATTTGATGAATAGCGGTTTTGATATCATTTACGGCTACACTCAAAGTGATGAAATATCTTTACTATTTAGCTTAGAGGATGAAACATTTAATCGCAAAACCCGCAAAATCAACTCAGTTTTAGCAGGAGAAGCCAGCGCTAAATTTTCGTTACTTTTAAAAGATATGGCTTGTTTTGACTGTCGAATTTCTCAACTTGCGAATATTCAACAAGTAATTGATTATTTTCGCTGGAGACAACAAGACGCACATAGAAATTCTCTTAATTCTCAGAGTTATTGGTGTTTGCGTGGAGATGGAGAAACAGCCCGTAAAGCAACTAGTATAATGGAAGGTTTGTCGGTAGCCGATAAAAACGAATTACTATTTCAACATGGAATTAATTTTAACGAATTACCAAGCTGGCAGAAACGCGGTATGGGTTTGTATTGGCAAGAATATGAAAAAGAAGGATATAACCCAGTTAAAAATGAAACAGTTTTTACAACAAGACGACGGATAAGAAGAGAATTGGATTTGCCGATGAAAGATGATTATAGTGAATTTATTAGGAAGTTTTGTGGATGTTGAAATTATCGTAATCTCATATGGTTTGTTAATTTGAGCTATTTTAAAACCCGTTTTTTTGAAAAAACCGGGTTTCTTTATTTTCATCAGTGATTTAAAAATAAAGCTTTAAATCTTATATCATCGCGAATCTTGTCAAAGCATGACTCAGTTTTTGCCTTTTCGCGGCATTCTTCGGGATTAAGATTGATAGCTGTTTGTAAATTTTCAATAGCTAAATCGATATTATCTAACGCGGCATAACAGCAAGCCTTTTCATATAAAATATTTGGTTGATTTGGATGTAAATCTAAAGCTTTATCAAAAAATAAAATTGCTTCTTCATTTCGTTTTAATTTGTGTAGTACCGTACCGTAAATTTTCCATGCTAGATCGTAATTTGGATTAATTTCTATTGCTTTCTCAAAAGCTGCGATCGCATCTTCATTTTTCCCTAATTCATGAAGTGCATAACCTCTAAAACAATGTGCAACATAGTTTTCTGAGTCAATTTCTATGACTTTATCAAAAGCTAAAATTGCATCTTCATATCTTTCTGATTTACCTAGCGCTCTTCCTAGTCGATTGCGAATTTGGCAATTTTTTGGTTCTAATTCTACAACCTGATTAAAGGTATCAATCGTATCTTCTAATTTTCCTAAAGTATATAGTATGTCAGCCTTTCTATATAAAGCTTCTGAGGAATTAGGCTGAATTTCTATTGCTTTATCAAAGCAAACAATCGCATCTTCTAATTTTTCCAATTTCTCTAGCGTATAACCTTTTTCATACCAAGCTTTTGCGTCATGAGGCTGAATTTCTATTACTTTATCAAAACAAGTTAAAGCTGATGCAAACTTTTCTAAATCAAATAATGCAATACCTTTGTGGTACCAAGCTAAATCGAATTTAGGTTTGTATTGGATTGCTTTATCAAAGCACATAACGGCATCTTCTAATTTACCTAATTCATACAGCGTCAAAGCTTTTTCATGCCAAGCTTTAGGATAATTAGGTTTTATTAGAATTAGCTTTTCAAAACTAATCAATGCTGCTTCTAATTTATGAAGCTCCAACAGCACAACACCCCGCAATAACAAAGCTTTCAGGTAATCTGGCTGAATTTCTATCGCTATATCAATACTGGAGAGTGCTTCTTGCAATCTTCCAAGTTTAAATAAAGTAACTCCCCGCTCGTACCAAACATAATGAGAATCGGCTGAATGGGTTATTGCTCTTTCAAAATTAATCAGCGCTTCTTCAAAATTTTCTAAACCTTGTAGTGCCATTCCCCGAAAGACAAGAGCATCATAAACGTTGGGTTCCGATTCTAAAATTTGATTATAAACTAATAATGCTTCTTCAAAACGTTGTAATTCTATAAGAGTTACCCCTAAATGATGTAAGCCTTCCCAGTCGTCAGATAAATGCATTTTGGATTTTAAAGTTTATTCTCTAAAAAAAGGTAAATGTAATTTAATTCATTTATAACAGAAGTTAAACGCATCTATTACGATACAAACACTGCTTAATTAAAAAAATATATTTCCTTAGCTTTGAGGTGTAATAAAATGAACATTTTAGAGGATAAATACGTAAAATGGTTCTAGTTTGATGAATATAATATTGAATCAGATAAAAATTTTGGTGAAGAATATTGCAATGCCATAATATCTTTCCGTAATGGTACAAGGATTGGTATTAATATTTGGAGCAAACAATATTTTATAAAGAATGTCAATAATCTGGATTGGATAAATGAATAATTTGCGATATTACCAGATATTGTAGTAAAGAATTATCAAGCATCTTCGATTAGGAAAGCTATTATTAACTTAATAGAAAAATGGTTAACTTTACCTGGCGGTTTCAACCGCCGGATATTTAAAAAAACATCCCCTGAAACTCTTACCTCAGCGCCCTCCGCGTCTAGTAAGGTTTATTAGATCCTTGAAATACTATGAAAATAACTATCCCCGAACTATCTCTAGTAACGCTCATCGGTGCATCAGGCTCCGGTAAATCAAGCTTTGCAAAAAAACATTTTCAAGCATTTGAAGTTATATCTTCCGATTTTTGTCGCGGATTGGTTTCCAACGATGAAAACAGCCAAGATGCTTCCCGCGATGCTTTCGAGGTACTCCACTACATCGTTCATAAGCGTTTAGCAGCCGCCAAACTAACAGTAATTGACGCAACCAACGTTCAAAGAGAAGATAGAAAATATTATGTAAACTTAGCAAAAGAATATCATTGTTTTCCCGTTGCCATAGTTTTAAATTTACCCGAAAATATCTGTCATCAACGCAACCAACAACGTCCAGATCGACAATTTGCTTCTTATGTAGTTCAGCGTCACGTGCAAAATTTAAAACGTTCTTTAAGAGGTTTAGAAAAAGAAGGTTTTCGTTACGTTTACGTGCTTAATTCCATCGAAGAAATCGAAGCCGTAGAAATCCAACGTAAACCATTATGGAACAATCGCAAACATGAGCATGGTCCCTTTGACATCATCGGCGATATTCACGGTTGCTGCGATGAATTGGAATTACTATTAGAAAAACTAGGCTACCAAAAATCAGTTAACAGCGTTAGCGAAGCGTGTCGCGATAGCGACATACAGTTATCAGTTATCAATAATAATTCTTCCCCCTCTCCTATTTACTCCCACCCCGAAGGACGCAAAGCCTTATTCCTCGGCGATTTGGTAGATAGAGGTCCCCGGATTCTTGATACTGTCAAACTCGTAAAAAACATGGTGGAAGCGGGTGCGGCGATTTGCGTACCGGGTAATCATGAAAACAAGCTGTTACGAAAAATACGCGGTAAAAAAGTTAAAATTAATCACGGTTTAGAGCAAACTGTGGCAGAAATTGAAGCTTTATCTCCAGAAGTACGTGAACCTTTCCTTAAAGAAATTGAACAGTTTATCGACTCTTTGATAAGTCATTTTGTCCTAGATGACGGACGTTTGGTAGTTGCTCATGCGGGAATGCGTGAAGAAATGCAGGGAAGGGGTTCGGGAAAGGTGCGGAGTTTTGCGCTGTATGGTGAAAGTACTGGCGAAATTGATGAATTCGGCTTACCCGTGCGCTACAATTGGGCTGCGGAATATCGCGGTGAAGCGATGGTGGTTTACGGACATACCCCCGTACCGGAAGCGGAATGGTTGAATAATACGATTGATATTGATACGGGTTGCGTTTTTGGTGGTAAGTTGACGGCTTTGCGTTATCCAGAAACGGAATTGGTAAGTGTTGATGCAGCGAAAGTTTACTGCGAACCCGTAAAACCTTTGGGTAATATAACAGGTGCGGGAATCACTTCGCAACAGCACTTAGATGACGTTTTAAATATTGATGATGTCTTGGGTAAGCGAATTATTAATGTACGTCTGCAAAACAAGATTACCATTCGAGAAGAAAATTCCATTGCAGCTTTGGAAGTGATGAGTCGGTTTGCTGCAAATCCCAAATGGTTGATTTACCTTCCTCCTACCATGTCACCCGTCGAAACTTCTCAATTACCCGGATATTTGGAGCATCCAAAAGAAGCTTTTGCTTATTATAAAAACGAAGGAATTACTGAAGTTATTTGCGAAGAAAAACACATGGGTTCGCGAGCAGTAGTTATTGTATGTCGCGATGAGGAAGCTGTTAAAAGAAGATTCGGAATTGTTAATGAAGGAATCGATATTTGTTACACTCGCACCGGAAGACGCTTTTTTAATAATTCGGAATTAGAAACTCAGTTTTTAACAGGAGTAAATAAAGCTATTACTGATAGTGATTTCTGGTCAAGATTAAATACAGATTGGGTATGTCTCGATTGCGAACTGATGCCCTGGTCGGCGAAAGCTCAAGGATTAATCCGGAGTCAATATGCAGCAGTTGGTGCAGCTTCTCGTCCGGCTTTAAGTAATGCCATAAATTTACTTACGCAAGCCAGTCAAAACTGTATTGAAGTTAACTCATTGCTTAGTAAATTTCAAGAACGCCAGCAAATGGCAAACCAATATGTAGACGCTTACCGTCGCTACTGTTGGGAAGTTAACGATATTGCCGATATCAAACTGGCACCATTTCATATTTTAGCTACCGAAGGTGCGGTACATACAGATAAAAACCATCGCTGGCACATGGAACAAGCTGCAATGTTAGAAGCAGCTAATCCCGAATTATTAATGGCAACTAATTACAAAATTATAGATTTAAACGACCCCAGCAGCGAAGCAGAAGGAACCCATTGGTGGGAGGAAATGACAAGTAAAGGGGGTGAAGGAATGGTTGTCAAACCGCTAGAATTTATCGTTAAAGGTAAACGCGGAATTTTGCAACCAGCGGTGAAATGTCGCGGTAAAGAATATCTGCGGATTATTTACGGAGCGGAATATACTACCGAAGAGAACTTAGAACGTCTGCGTAAGCGCGGGTTATCTTTGAAACGTTCCTTGGCAATGCGGGAATTTGCTTTAGGGGTGGAAGCATTGGAAAGATTTGTTGCAGAAGCGCCGTTGAGAAGGGTTCACGAGTGCGTGTTTGGGGTTTTGGCTTTGGAGAGTGAAGCGGTAGATCCGAGGTTGTAGGGGGAAATTAATTTCTTGTGTGAGGCGCATTTTACCGCCTTGGAATAAATTCCCAGGCTCAAACACCAAGTGGTCTAAAGACGACTAAATAAGGATTTTAGTGCGTTTCAACGTACTTTGTTTATTAGCCTTGAAATTGATTTCAAGGCGGGAATGGAGCCTGTAGGCTACTTCTACGTACACCATAACGTTTTCAATAAAAGGGGAAGGGGGTGAGGTTAAGTTTTTATAGCATCGAAATGAAAATCCCCATATTTCCCGAAAATCCTCCCAAAAAACTGTAGAAAATTAAATAAACTTCTAGAAAACTTTATGAAATTAAATTTATAATTAATTTCCCCATGAGATAATTTCAAAATATTACATTTTTAGTTAAAACATTTAAGCTCGTTTTTATACTAATTGGGGAAATTAGCGTATAGTGAATACTTTAGTTGGACGTTATGAAATCACTCGTCAATTAGGTGGAGGTGGTTTTGCAATCACCTATCTCGCAAGAGACACCATGCAACCGAGTAAACCCCTATGTGTAGTCAAGCAACTACGTCCTAACAAAACTCATCCGCGATTAATAGAGTTATTTCATAAAGAAGCAGCTATCTTAGAAAAATTGGGAAAACATCCTCAAATACCCCAGTTACTAGCGCACTTTCAAGAAAATGATAACCTCTATATTGTTCAAGAACTTATTCAAGGGCATGATTTAAGCAAAGAAATTTTTTCAGGGAAGCGATTGAGCGAAGGTTATGCCAGCAAGTTATTACAAAGCATTTTAGAAATATTATCCTTCGTGCATCAGCAAGGAGTAATTCACCGGGATATCAAACCCCAAAACCTCATGCGTCGTCAAGAAGATGGCAGAATATTTCTGATTGACTTTGGTGCGGTTAAAGAATTGGGGAGTTTGATGTTAAATTCTCAAGGTGAAGTAATTTCGAGCATGGTAATTGGTACGCCGGGATATATGCCTAACGAACAGGGTTTGGGTAAACCTTGTTTAGCGAGCGATATTTATGCGACAGGAATGACTGTAATTCAAGCTTTGACAGGTACTCAACCTTCTTGGTTAGAAGAAAATCCCGAGACTGGTGAAGTGATATGGTTAGGTAGAGTATCCATTAGCCAGTATTTAGCAGAAGTCATTACCAGAATGGTACGTCGCCACCATAGTTTTCGTTATTCTCATGCCAGATATGCATTACAAGCGCTGAATTTACCAACGCGGCTGTCACCGTCAGTTCCGCCGAAACCACTACCTAATCCACCAATACCAATTAATTTTTCACGTCGCAAAGCCCTGCAAATTATTAGTTTTGCTGGTAGTGGACTTTTACTTACTGTTGGAGGAAAAGCATTATTTGACAGTGTTTCAAGCCCAGATGATGTAAGTAAGCTCAAAAGCTTTGACTTTGAAACAGTCACAGTCAATGCAAGTGGAAATATCATTACCCGTCAACCACTTAACGCTAAGTATTTCACAGAAGATTTAGGTAATGGTGTCATTTTAGAAATGGTGAAAATTCCTGGTGGTGACTTTTTCATGGGTTCACCAGCAGATGAGAAACAACGAAATGATGATGAAAGTCCCCAACATCAAGTAAATGTTAAACCCTTTTTCATAGGTAAATTCGCAGTTACTCAAGCACAGTATCAAGAAATTATGGGTAAAAATTCTTCTATCTTCAAAGGAAAAAAACGTCCCGTAGAATCAGTTACCTGGAATGATGCGACGGAATTTTGTCAGAAGTTAACCGAGAAAACCGGAAGAGAATATCGTTTACCTAGTGAAGCTGAGTGGGAATATGCTTGTCGGGCTGGAACTACCACACCGTTTCACTTCGGCGCGACAATTACCACTGATTTAGCTAATTACAATGGTAATCAAACCTATGGGGATGCACCAAACGGTAAATATCGTCAAGAAACAAGACAAGTAGGTAGTTTCCCTCCCAATACTTTTGGCTTGTACGATATGCACGGTAATGTCTTGGAGTGGTGTCAGGATACCTGGCATGAAAATTATAATGGCGCACCTACTGATGGTAGTGCTTGGATTGAGAATGGTAATGATTCTTTTCGAGTAATGCGGGGCGGTTGCTGGCCCGACGATCCTGAGTACTGCCGTTCCGCGTCTCGTTACAACGCTTCGCGCGATGTCAGCAACGACTCCTATTTTGGTTTTCGTGTTGTCTGCGGGGTTGGGAGGGACTCTTAATAGCCCTTTATACTTTTCCCCTTATGCTCTCTGCTCTTTTTTCTTTACCCTCTCCCCCCTTCGACGGTCGATTTTTTTGATATTAATAATTGTAGGGTGCTGTTAGTAGGAGAGTACGGCACCATGAATTTAAGTTATGGATGAAATCATTAATGAATAAACTCATATTTAAAACATGGCGATTCTAAAGTTAAAAAATATAGATACCATTGTTAATTAGCCATCATTACCGCCTTGGAATAAATTCCCAGGCTCAAACACAAAGTCTGATAAATCAGACTGGGTAAGATTTTAGTGCGTTTTAACGTACTTTGTTTATTAGCCTTGAAATTGATTTCAAGGCGGGTATCGGAGCAAAACGCGAGATTGGTGCTGTCACCATTCCAAAGAATTCGTTTCAATCTTGAATTATTCCTGTAGGCTGCTGTTATCGCGACAGCGTGACGCACCATTTTTTATTAAATTTATTCACAACCCAACATTAAAACGGTGCGTTAGACGCGAACACAAATTAACTCATCACCATCATAATTACCCATCGCGTCATAACACACCCTACTTTTCTCTCCGCTTCATTTGTTCAAAATTCTTCTTCTCAAAATACTGCTGATGCTCATCACTTGCTAACCAATAATCCGCATCTGGTTTAATCTCCGTCACAACATCTTTTTCATACTTCCCAGAATCCTGTAATTTCTGCTTTGAATTTCTCGCCATTACTTCTTGCTCGGAATTATGAAAAAATATTACAGAACGATATTGTTCTCCTCTATCTGGCCCTTGACGATTTAAAGTTGTAGGGTCATGAATTTTCCAAAATACTTCTAATAACTCTTCGTAACTAATAATAGAAGCATCATATTCAACTTGTGTAACTTCAGCGTGCCCGGTAATTCTAGAAACCACATCAAGATAGCAGGGATTTTCAAAATGTCCCCCCATATATCCCACCGAAGTAGAAGTAACGCCCTTTAATCTGCGAAAAGCGGCTTCTACACCCCAAAAACAACCCGCACCAAATGTAGCTTTTTCCATTATCAAATTATTTTTATAAATTTTAGGACTTACGCAATAGTAACGATAAATTAACTATTGCAGCCGTTGTGATCCCCCCAACCCCCCTTATGAAGGGGGGCTTTACGTAAATCCTGAATTTAAAAGATTCTAACCCGCGCAGGCCGGTTTTGCTTGTGTAGCCGCGACTTCCAGTCGCCAGGTAATTTACTATAAATACAATTTTATTTACTAATTCATCTTGCAGTAAGTTTCCCCCCAAACTACGATAAGTAGCTGCAAAATCTTCGGTATAAAAGAAACGATAACCCCAAAACACAAAAGTGTGCCCTACGTCTAGCAAAAGAACATCAAATTTATTTATGAAATCCATTAGCAATTATTTTAGTAATCAAAAGAACCATTTTTACAACAAAACGTTTCCTTCCATACTATTAAAGGTAAAACTATACAGTTGAATGCTTTCTCAAAAGTGTTTAATATAAACTTTCGGTTTTCAGGGAGGCTTTGTGACAAATACTTTTTCATTTGAACCGGAAACTACCTTCGAGGTAATAGACGGTGGGTTTGACGGTGAATTTGATGGAACCGGAGATAGCGTTTTTCCCGGTAATTTTTTCACCGTGATACTTGGTAGCAGTGGTGAAGCTGCTGAATTTGCGGAATTTAATATCGGTGAATTTTCGATTCCGGAAGGAACAACTATTACTAGTGCAAGATTCGATGTAAAAATTACTGGTTTAGAAGTAGGTGGATTGGGCGCTCCTTTTGGCGATAATCCCGATAGTATTGGTGCTTTTGGATATGCGGGTAATGGGGTTGCTGATGCTTCGGATTTTGAAGCAGGGGTACTTTTAGATACTGAAGATACTTCCAATCCATCTGTCGGGCAGCAGCTTTCTTTTGATGTTACCGATTTTGTGCAAAACTTGGTTAACAACGATGAATCTTTTGCAGGAATTGGTTTACGCGCTTTGGAATTTGGAGGTTTATTGGTAGATCCAACTTCCGTAAGTATGCCGACGTTGATAATTGAAACCGCTGCAACGTCTAATAATCCTCCTGTAGCTACTGACGATGTTGTTACAGCTTCTCAAAATACTGCTGTTATTATTCCCGTCGCGAATTTGCTCGGTAATGATACTGATAAGAATGGTGATTCTTTAACTATTACTGCCGTTAATAACGCTATCGGTGGTACTGTAACTCTTAACGATAACGGTACTATCGATGATTCCGGTGACGACACGATAATTTTTACCCCCAATCAAGATAACGGAAACGCCAACTTTGAATATACTGTGAGCGATCGCCAAGGTGGTACCGATGTTGGTTTAGTTACGGTAATGATTCCTAATAATATCGAGGGTAACGACACTCTCAAAGGTTTTGCTGGAGACGATATTCTCAAAGGTGGTAAGGGTAACGATCAAATCTTTGGTAACGCTGGAAATGATTTGTTATTAGGCGGTAAGGGAAAAGATATTCTTGTCGGCGACGAGGGTAATGATTTTCTCGACGGCGGTAAGGGAAAAGATCAATTATATGGCGGTATTGGTAATGATAATCTTTCGGGAGGAAAAAACCAAGATATTCTTGTCGGTGGCGAAGGAAATGATTTTCTCAATGGTGGTGCAGGTGCTGATACTTTGACTGGTGGTACGGGTGCCGATAATTTCTACCTTGATGGAAATAGTTCTACAAAAGATATAATTACTGACTTTAACTTAGGAGAAGGTGACAGAATTACTACCTTTAATAATCTTCTGTTCAAAGATTTATCTTTTTCTGGTAACGATATTTTATTTGGAGATACAGTATTAGCAACCCTAGAAGGATTTGATACTACTTCTTTTAATTCAAGTCACTTTTATGCGATTTGAGAAAAGGTAAATTAATTAGTCAGGAATTAAGAGTTAGGAATTAGGAATTCAGATTTTTACTTTCTGAAAAAACCAAGATTTTATTTGCAGACAATTTTAGTCTTTGGTTATTAAAAATTCATCACTCTTAAGCCTAACTCTTAATTCGTTGAAAATAAAAAACTAATGAATTTAAAGCTTGAATTATTAATTAAATAAATTCAAGATAACTACCGTAATTCTATGCAATTGTTAACAAAATTTTATACAGATAAAGTCATAATCTTAAATTCAATGACATTACGAAATAAGTACAATTATGATTGTAGAAGTATATATAAATTCTAGAAAGAGTTTGTCATATGGAAAATGCAGATCAACGCAAACTATTGTCAGCCCTATCTCATGGAGCGATATTCCTTAGCTCTACGCTCGTAGCTGTCGCTATACCCATTGCAATTTTGTTTACTACAGAAGATTCAGTTGTAAAGGCTAATGCCAGAGAATCCTTGAATTTCCACATTAATCTTTATATATATGGATTAATCGCTGCAATGCTGACTGTAGTTATTATCGGTTTTCCATTACTGATGATTTTAGGTTTAATCAGTTTTATAATGCCGATTATCGCTATTGTGCAAATTTTAGGCTCACCAGATCAACCTTACCGCTATCCATTTATATTTCGTTTGGTATAATCGCTTATTTACCCATGTCTAAATGTAGAGACGTTGCAGTGCAACGTCTTTTGTATTTATATAGCTAATAATTTTTTTAATCGTAATGTATTTAATTAAATCAACAAGCGCCACATAACTGATATACTCGCTACAAATAAATATTAATTAAATTCAAACTTATTATGAGCAGCGTCGATCGCCTGCAAAATATCCTAAGTAATTCCACCGTTGGGACTGTATTACCAGCTATATCTCAACTCAATTTACCCGATTGGTGGTTAGCTGGAGGTGCTTTACGAAACACGGTTTGGCGTTCGATTTTTGGCGAAGACTGTCAGTTGTTTATCAAAGACTTTGATATTGCTTTTTTTGATCAAACAGGAGACAGAAATCAAGAATTAGCAGCAAAAGCAATTTTAACTAATCAGTTTCCAGACTATCTATTTGATATAAAAAATCAAGCCAGCTTTGCTCGATGGCGCTCCGGTAAAAAAACTTTCACTAGCACTGAAGACGGTATCGAAAACTGGCTGCACACCACGGCAGCAATAGGCGTGCGTTTAAGCGAACGAGGTGAATGGGAATTTTTCACACCTTACGGATTAGAAGACTTATTTAATGGTATTGTCAGGGCGACTCCAGCAAATGTAGACAATCCAGACGCACAACGCAAGGCTGATGGGTATTTACAGAAATGTCCCTGCTTGCGATTAGTGTGAGGGAGAGGGAGATGGGGAGATGGGGAGATGGGGAGATGGGGAGATGGGGAGATGGGGAGATGAGACTGACTGATAACTGATAACGATTGACTATTGACTGCTAACTGAATATGTGATACTAATGTACTAATAAGGTTAATCTAAATATAAATTTAGCGGTTGGGATTGAGAGATTCCACTTACCTCTGTTAATAGGAGAGCAGAATTTATGAAGTTTAGCAAGGTTGATTTAAGTAACTTATTAGGTGTGTCTCATTCGGAGGGATATTTACAGTTATTGCTCGACAGGGGAGACGAGTTAGAGTTTTTGGAGATACCAGCACCAATACAGGCTTATCAGGGATTGCAGGATTTAGATGAACTGATTGCGGAACCTCCGCCGCTGTTAGAAGATGAAGAAGCATTTGCGATGTTACCAGTAGCATCACCTATGGCAAGTGCGATTGGATACGATTCTGAAAGTGAGGTTTTACAGATAGAGTTCAATAGTGGTGCGGTATATCAATTTTCAGATGTAGATGAGGATACCTTCGAGGATTTATATACATCTGACGCTGTGGGTAGATATTTTAATCAGAATATTAAAGGTAGATATCAGTCTCAACGTATAGACAATTCGTGTTGAAGAACCGCATTCTATTCTATAAAAGTTTGAGATATATCAGATATATCTATTAAATTAAAAATTTTAAAGTTTCCTGGTGCCACGGCTAATTGCTTTCCTTAAAGCAGTTAGCCTTTACTTTTGGGCGAGCAGTTATCAGTGAGGAAATTATTATGATGCTATGTCTTTGCTTTCAATAAACATCTCCGGAAAACATTTCTATGGTTTCAAATTACACGCAAACCGCGAGCCCCCCTACCCCCCTTCCCTATGTTCGCGCAGCGTGTCCGAAGGACATGGGAATGGGGTTTTTTTAAGCCTCTCTCCCAGTGGGGGAGAGGTTTGGAGAGGGGTATTTTATTTTCCGGAGATGTCTAATATGATATTTTAAGTTTCTGACTGAGGCTTTTAAGAGACGTTCTTTATTTCACTTTTTTATTGTAGGGTGTGTGACTAGAATGTTGACTCTACCGCTTTTGAGGAGATAAAAATTCATACAGGTTTCTTGTTCCCAGGTAGAATCTGTTGCTTAATATTCCTTAACAGTAATTTATTGCACAAAACTGAATTGCAATTTGCTCGAGAAAATGTAACGTTTTGTAAAGATATAGGCGGATTTTTGAATAGCGTCTGACAGTCTCACAACGTGGAAAATTCAAATTCATTGTAGGAGCAACTGTGCGAGAGCAACGTCCGATATATCAATCGTTTATCAGTTATATATTAGCATTACGCACATGGCATATTCTGAAGGTTTAAACGAGCGGCTCGCCCAATTAGTAACTAAAGTTTCTCAGCATCCTCACGGTAGTCTGAAGCGGCAGCAGTTGTTAAATCAGTTGATATTTCAGATGCAGCAGTCGGGGAAAATTTGGTTGGGTGGCGATATTATTCCCGAATATTATGAAGATGCATTGCAAAAAACTTGGTTTTGGTTTTGCAAAAATATAGACAATTATGATGCTTCTCAAGCTAATGTAATTACTTGGTTTAATTCCCATCTTAAATTTAGAATTTTGGATATTCGTCAAGAAATAGCGATAGATAAGAAGACTAGAGCAACTAAGCCGAAAGATGAAGAATTAAACTTTATAGATCCAGTAGATAATGTACCCGCACCGGATAAAGCGCAACCTATTTTAGAAGAAACTCTAGAATGGATTGAAACACAAGGTGATGAATTACGCCGTCAGCACGTGCGCTCATGCCCGCATATTAACTGTCAGGAATTACTTAAACATAAATTACCACCGAATGAAAAAACGTGGCGGGAATTAGCCGAAAAGTTTGGAAAAAGAGAAAGCACTCTCAATCATTTTTACAACCACAAATGTTTTCCTTGTCTGTTAGCTTTCGGCAGAGCGCAAGGATATATAGATACGTAGCAAAAATTAGTCAATACGGTATTTACTCATGAATTCCACACAGCAGCTAACTATTTCCGTTCCCATCACCGAAGCTAACCGAAATAAAGCAAAGCAATTTGCTCAACAACAATCTAATTCGGAAAAATCTTTGCAAGTTTACCATAATACTTTAGCGGTATTGGTAACTAACAACTATTTACAAATGTTGGATGTACAAACTTCATTACAACAAAGTCATAGTTGGAATGCTGTTGCCAGAGTAAGTACCAATATTGCTGACTTAAACTTACCGGGAAAAGGACATTTAGAATGTCGTTCAATATTAAAAGGTGACGATAATTGCTACTTTCCCCAAGATGTTTGGAATCAGCGTATCGGTTATGTTGTGGTACAGCTTGATGAATCTTGTAAACAAGGCACATTATTAGGCTTTTTACCGCAAGTTAGCAGAAATACAATAAATATTAAAGAATTGCAATCTTTGGATGACTTATTTATAGCTTTACATTCTAACGAAACCGTAGTGCAGTTGAGTCAATGGTTAGAAAATATTATTGATGAAGGTTGGACAAAAGTTGAAGCAGTAATCGGAAAAAAAGCTATTAATCCTCTTTTCGTGTTCGCGGATATTCCTTCTGAAGATCCAAATGCTCATAAAATGAAAGATGCTGTGGGACAATTGTATGATACTCAAGATGAGATAGATAAAGTTGATTCCGATTCCGAAAAAGCTTTAATTCATTTATTAAAAAATACCCCTAACGAAGAAATTCGCTGGAAAGCTGCTGAATTACTGTGGGAAATCAACCCAGAAAATCCTGCTGGGGGCATAAGAAAAGCAATTGATTTAGGAATGCAATTTGGTCAAAACGCTATTGCTTTGATGGTAGCAATTTTACCTAAACCCGATGGAAGCATGGCAATTTTAACAAGAGTATATCCAGGATATGGCGCTAATTATCTTCCCCCTTGTTTGCAACTTAGCGGATTAGATGCAGCCGGAAGCTCGTTTTTCACAGTTCAAGCTAGAAATAAAGATAACTATATTCAGTTTAAGTTTACCGCTGAATTGGGCGATCGCTTTAATATTCGAGTGGCTTTAAATGATGCTAATATTACCGAGAGTTTTGTTATCTAGTTATTTGCATCCGCACGTAGTTAACGATTTTTCTCTACCAAAATAAATCTCATTTTTGACAGTAACTTAATTTATATTTTCTATCTGTAGAGATGCGTTAATAAAGTATCCCCAAAAGGCGGCATACTATATCGCATCTCTACATTTGTCAAGAAATAATGCAGTTTTCTGTAATTTGGATCGGAAATTGGAACATTAGCATTTATTATCTATTCTTCAGTATAATTACTGTTATAAATTAGACTAAATTTTAATAAAACCATTACTTCTTAACCGTCATGAGCAAATTTGTTGTACTGAATATTGACGAAGGCAGTTTTGAGCAAGGTTTTCCTGTAAGCATCGGAATGGGTGAAGAAGGGCCAACTTACTATAGACAAAGGTTTAAGCTTCCTCCTGCGCCCGATATTCCTCATTTATATAAAGATTGGAAACATAAATACGGCGATTTAGGTGAAACTATTAGACAAATCGGTATTCCTCCCGCTCAAGTGACTAATCATTCTGTAATTGAGGATGAAAAACAAGCTAGGAAGAGACTTGAAGGCTATGTGCGTCAGTGGTTCGATCAACTTCCCTTCCGAGAATTACAGGTAAGAATAGAAGAAAGGACGCAGCCAAATGAATCAGTAAGAGTAATTATTGATACTAATAATATTTATTTAAAAAAGCTGCCTTGGCATTTATGGCAATTATTTCAAAACCGTCCTCAAGCTGAATTTGCCTTAATCGCAGAGTATGCGCCCCCTACAGAACCTTTGAAACGTCCGGTCAAGATTCTGGCTATTTTCGGGGGTAGTGAAGGATTAGATTTAACTTCAGATAGAGAACTAATTACCACATTAAAAAGTCGGGGAGCAAAAATTACTTCGTTAGAACAACCCCAACGGAGTCAATTAAGTGAGAGTTTGTGGAATCAACATTGGGATATTTTGTTTTTTGCTGGACATAGTTCTTCTGGAGAAGAATGTACAACTGGACAAATTCAAATTAATGACAGCGAGAGTATTTCCCTAGATATCTTAAGATATGCTTTAACTACTGCGGTTAATAATGGCTTAAAATTAGCAATTTTTAATTCCTGCGATGGTTTGGGTTTAGCCGATGAGTTGAGGGGTTTAGGAGTTCCGCAAATGATTGTGATGCGCGAACCCGTACCCGATGAAGTAGCGCGACAATTTTTAAAATATTTTTTAGATGATTTTTCTCAAGGACATCCTTTATATTTAGCGGTGCGAAATGCACGTCAACGTCTCAAATGGATGGAACATAATTTCCCCTGTGCTACTTGGCTTCCTGTAATTTGTCAAAACCCCGCAGCACGTCCTTTGGTTTGGGCTGATGCTTCGATGAAAAGGTTAAAAAAATTCGTTGTATGTGGAATTGGTATTGCGTTGATTTTTGTTGGTAATAAAATGATCAACACTATGGAACTACCTTATAATTCTCAACCGCAGACAATATCAACTACAACTAAACCAAGTCCAACTCCTACTAAAAATCCCCCAGAAACTCTACAAGATTTAGGTAATAACTTTAGCTGGGGAGAAAAAATACTAATTGGGTATAACTCCAATCAATGGAAACAAAAAGGTATAGATGCTTTTGACCAAAATAATTACGAACAATCTATTATATATTTTAACCAATCTCTTAAACAAAATAAGAACGATCCAGAAACGCTGATATATCTTAATAATGCTGTCGCGATGGAACCCTCAGAAAGCGATAAGCTTCCAGTGTTAACTAAAGCCAATCCAAGAGCTTGCTTTATTCAAAATCCAAAGCCTCTCAAAATCGCTGTCATTGCTCCTATTTTTGGTAATACAACAAACCAAATCAATGAAGAAATATTGCGAGGAGTTTCCCAAGCTCAAAATGCAACTAATTTGAACTGTGGAATTAAAGGTAGGCTGTTACAAGTAATTATTGTTGACGATCAAGATAAGGCTTCTATATCTGCACAAGTAGCAAAAACATTGGTTGACGAAAAAGATATCTTAGCTGTGGTTGGTCATTATTCTAGCAGAGCAACTATCGAAGCTGGAAAAGTTTATCAAGAAAATCAAATGGTTGTGGTTTCTCCCACTAGTACTGCTGTGAGAAAATCGCTTAATAGAGACTATGGAATTAATTTGAATAAATATGTTTTCCGTACACCAACAAATGACGGGATTGCAATTAAAGATTTAGTTAATTATATGGTTAGAACACTAGGTAAAACAAAAGCAGCTATTGCCTATGATTCTAGTGGTTCGTACAGTAAAACTTATCGCGAAGAATTGAAAAATCAACTGCAATCAATAGAAAATGGTCAATTGATTAATCTTAAAGAGTGCGACCTTTACAATAATGCCAATCTCGAAAATTGCGTCAAAACAGCTAATCAAACAGTAAGTGTATTAGTGCTTGTTCCTGAAACAGGTGTAACTTTGAACAAAGCTTTGGGAATTTTAGATAGCAATAATGCTTCAAATCTGACACTCTTTGGTGGAGATTCTTTGTATAGCAAAGCAGTAGAGAATAAGGGCGAGAAAGTCCAAAATTTTATGATTCCAATTCCTTGGTTTCAAAATGAAGCTAATCAGAGCTTATTTGAAAGCGATGCTCAAGAACTTTGGAATGCTCAAGTCAACTGGCGTACCGCAATGTCATATGATGCGACTATGGCAATTGTTGAAGGTTTAAAAGCCATTGACGGAGATCCAACTCGCGAAGGAATTCAAAAGGAGTTATCTGCATGGAATTTTTCTATAGAAGGTGCAGCAGGAAACGTCGAATTTGATGAAAATGGCGATCGCCGCATCACCTCCGAAAACGATGCTCAAATCGGCGTATTAGTTCGAGTAAAATGCGACAATCCAACATCCCAGGATTGTAAATTTGTTAAAGTTCCCTAACAGTAGAATAGTTTAATCTATTAAAATAACTGAATCAAAACTTACTACTATTCCAACACCTCCCGAATGTGTTTCTTAGGAGTTAATACTCCACTACCTTTAACTCTGTCTTGAAATAAGGGAATAATAATCTTATCCCTAAAAAAAATACAGAGGTGCTTATATGTTTAAGGTAGCAGTTGGACACAGTAACGATCCAGATTCGGATTCAGCTATTGAAGAAGTATTAGAACAATGTCAAACTAGTTTAGCCGGAGAAATTCCTACTGCTGGAATCTTATTTGCTGCAATTGATTTCGAGCATTCGCTTCTATTGCAAGAAATCAATCGAGCTTTTCCCGAAATTGAATTAATTGGCTGTACAACTGATGCTGAGGTGTCTTCGGTATTAGAATTTGAGCAAGATTCTTTGACTTTAATGCTATTTTGTTCTGATGAAGTGGAAATTCGTGCGGGTGTCGGCAGGGGACTTTCTAAAGATGCAGTTGCAGCTACTTTCCAAGCGGTTACACAAGCACAAGCAAAAAGCAAGTTAAAGTCTCATAAATTATGTTTAGCAACTCCGGAAAGTCTCACAATGGATGGAGTTTCGACTGTAGATGGCTTAAAACAAGCTTTAGGTGAAAATTTTCCCATTTTAGGTGGATTAGCTGGGGATCAAATGAGAATAAATCAAACTTATCAATTTTTTAGCACGGAAGTTTTGAGCGATTCAGTCCCAATTCTATTGTTTTCAGGTGAATTATTATTTTCTCATGGTTTTGCAAATGGTTGGCATCCTATTAGTAGAAAAGCTGTAGTTACTAAAATAGAGAAAAATATTCTATATGAAATAGACAATAAACCTGCTTTAGATTTTTACGATGATTACTTGAGTGGGCTTCTACCTTCGGCTGAATATCCTTTGGCAGTATCAGATTCACAAGCCAATAATGTTTACATGGCAGCAGTACACGTGTATAATCGCAAAACTAAAATTATCAATTGTTTCGCCAGAATTCCCGAAAAATCTACAGTACAAATAGCCCAAGCAAATCGTGAAGATATTTTAGCTGCTGCTAAAAGTTCAATTACAAAAGCTTTGGAAACCTATCCAGGTAATCAACCACAAGCTGCTTTATTCTTTTCTTGTGTTGCTCGCCGTCAACTGCTAGGTACAAAGACAAAGGAAGAATATCAATTGGCTAAAACTATTTTAAAGCAAGATTTTCCATGTTGTGGTTTTTATACATATGGCGAGATTTCACCTTTGGAAATTGGTACACCCAGCAGGTTGCAAAATCAAACTTTCGTGACGTTACTTCTGGGAGTAGAGTAAACAATGACGGAGGTAGAAGAATATAAACAAAGAATTAAGGAATTAGAAAAAGCCAATCGGATTTTGCAAAAGAAATTAGAACGTTCTGATTCTAATCAAATTGCTTTGGAAGAAAGTAATGATAAAAATGAATCTTTACTTAAAAAAGTAATTTTTGAATTGGCTCACTCAAAAAAAAATTTAGAACTGCGGAGTCATGAATTAGAGCAAGCTTTGCAAAATTTACAAGCAATGCAAGCGCAGTTAGTAGAATCAGAAAAAATGTCTGCTTTAGGTATAATGGTTGCGGGTGTTGCTCATGAAATCAACAACCCCGTTAGCTTCATTTATGGTAATCTCACTCACGTTGAAGAATACGTTGAAGACTTATTTCAACTATTAGAATGCTATCAAAAATCTTGTTTAAATCCTACTCCCGAATTACAAGCAGAAATTGAAGCCTCGGAACTTGATTTTATTAAAGAAGATTTTCCCAAACTTTTAAATTCTATGACAGTTGGTGCCGAACGCATCAATAAAATTGTTTTATCTTTACGCAACTTTTCCCATCTCGATGAATCAGAAATCAAAAAAGTTGATATTAATGATGGTTTAGATAGCACTTTAATGATTTTACAAAATAAATTTAAAGCACAATCGAATAGTTCAGAAATTCAAATAATCACAGAATACGGGAATCTTCCTTGGGTGGAATGCTATGCTAGACAATTGAATCAAGTATTTATGAATATTATTATTAATGCTATTGATGCTTTAGAAAAATCATTAAATCCTCAAATCAAAATTAGCACGGAAACTAAAGGAAGCTCGATTTTAATTAGAATTGCTGACAATGGAATGGGAATACCTCCAGAAGTTCAGCAAAAGATATTTAATCCCTTTTTTACCACTAAACCCGTTGGCAAAGGCACGGGTTTGGGATTATCAACGAGCTATCAAATTATTGTTGACAAACATCAAGGTAAATTGGAATGTCATTCAATCCCCGGAATTGGTACGGAGTTTTTGATTTCGCTACCGCAGAAGTTTCGCAAGTAAGGAGATGGGGGGATGGGGGGATGGGGAGAGAATTACAAATCCAAAATCCAAAATCCAAAATCCAAAATTCTACCCTCTCTACCTAAGGTGTTGACTTTGTGCTTTTTTAGAGGATTAAAATCATACAAAAAACGTGTTTGCCCCCAAGATATTGCCCTCTCCCCCTTCCCCTCTCCCAAGCTTGGGAGAGGGGTGCCCGTCAGGGCGGGGTGAGGGAAAGTAGTATGAACTTTAGACGCAGAAATTTTATCAAAGTCAACACCCTATTCCCTACTCTCTACCCCCTCATCTTCCATGCCCAATTACCCATTACCTAATCTATTCATCAATCTGCCAGGAATCTTTGGTAAATTCTTCATCCAAAATTCTTTTGGGTTTGACGATGACAATTAATCTTCCTAATATTTCTACTTCGGGTTCGGTTTCAAACCACTGAAAATCTAATTCTCCGGCATTATCCACTACGAAATAACCGCCATCGTCCCATTTTCTTTGAGCGCGATCGACGGCTACCATTACTTGCTGGGGCACGTTTTGCTCTTCATTGGGGAATTTATGGTTTTGACACAATATTACTACTGGATCTTCGGCATTTGAAACTACTTGCCAACCTGGTAATGGTACCCAAGCGCCAACACCTTCAAATTTCACCATGTTAAATGGCCCGTCTTCTTCCACCATAGGAACCGCTTTCAAATCATCTGGTGTCAGCGGTAACTCACCCACCACGGGAACCACGCGAGACATTTCTGCATCAGATTCCAGTCTGTAAAAGGGTAGCAGCGGTGCTGGACGTTGGGGTACAACTGTAAAATCTGTTAATAGCTGTTCTATTTTTCGCCGTGCCGTATCCGTATGAGCAAACTTTAAACCCTTGGCAATAAAGCGCGATCGCAATTGTAAATCTGATTTTTGTCGGGCTTGTTTCCAAGTTTGATAAGCAACTGCATCTCCCGGATGTGCGGAAAACCCTTCAGGAAAAGTACGCAAGCGGGAATAATCTTTGATTGCTCTGGCTACTTCTTTAACTTCGTCTGCATCCACTTTATGCTTAAACGCAAGTTCGGCAGCACCCGCACGCTCTTCTTGGGTAAGCATCCGAAACTCGTACAGTAAATCGCTTCCTCGCTGAGAGTAATGGGTTTTTACCTCCTCCGAAGCACCACTTTTTTCTAGGGAATTGTAAACTTGAGAACCAACAATAATTTGATTTTGCTGAATTGGTTCAAAACCCGTAGCTTCAAAAATATCTTGAGGATTGTAACCAGATTTTTGCAGATAAGCACAAGCTTGTCCCCATTCCACCCAGGTTCCTTCTTTTTGCCTTAGTTTTCGTAATAATTCTTGGGATAATTCCTGATTTGGTTGATTTTCAGAATTTTGAGGTAGAGAAGGTGAATCTGTCATAGCCGGGGAAAACGCGCAGTAATAAAAATCATTTTATGCCCTAACAGCAAATAAGTATCCCTAGAAAAAACATATAGTTACACAATTGTTAAACATAATTAAGAAAAAAGTAGGACTTACGCAAAGCCCCCCAAATTAGCGGGGGGTTGGGGGGATCTTAATCTTGGAAATACCTACTTTATCGTTGCGGTTGCGTAAGTCCTCAGAAGTAAAAAAAATCAACTCGAATCTTGGGGTGAATACTCAACCGGTAGTTAAAATTATGGGTTATCAAAGAATAATCCCACATCGAATGCGGATTTAAAGACCGTATTTTCTCGGATAAAAGCAACTCCATTTAATTAGAAGATAGTGTCTTAAGGTCAGTTATAAATACATTTATAGGAAATCTTGCATTCGGGAGTTAGATTTGTATCCAATATAAAAAAGCACATATGATGTAAAAGAATAAATAAATGAATAATCTCATCCCAAATCTAGATAATATTCGCAATCAATTAATGACTACAGAAAAACGTAAAAAACAAAAAATCCTAGTAGTAGACGACGAACCAGATAATCTGGATTTGTTGTATCGAACCTTTCGTCGTGACTTTCAAGTTTTGAAGGCAGACAGCGGTAGTAGTGCTTTACAAGTGTTGGCAGAAGAAGGAGAAGTTGCTGTAATTATCTCCGATCAAAGAATGCCAGAAATGAAGGGAACTGAATTTCTTAGCAAAACTTTACCTCAATTTCCCGATACGGTAAGAATCATTTTGACTGGTTTTACCGATATTGAAGACCTTGTAGACGCTATCAATGCCGGACAAGTTTACAGATATATTACCAAACCTTGGGACCCCGAAGAACTCAAGGGAGTTGTGCAGCGTGCCGCTGAAACCTACGATTTACTCAAGCAGCGCACCGAAGAATTGCATCGTGCAAATTCGCACATAGCGTTATTGACTTCATCCGTACAGGTGACAAAAACTGTTTCCAGTAAGGAAGAAAGTCTATCACCTATTGCTGAAATCTATGGGGAAACTTTTTCTACTGATGGCTGTATTCTTCAGTTAGTAGAAAACGGCAGTTTGACTTCTGCTTGCGGTACTTTTAGCCAAGACGGGATATTAGATAACTGGTTGGATAAAGATCCTTTAATCGAGGAAGCTATTGCAACCAGCAACATGAAAGTTTGCGTAAATGTAACTAAAGACGAGAAACTTAAAGAACTCGCTCACTATTCAGATACAGATACGGTGGGGCATTTAATTGTCCCCATCGTTCACGCAAATCAAGTTACCGCAGTGCTATCGCTACAGTGGAAACAAACCTGTACTTTGCGAGAAGATGAACTAAAGCTGATTCACATTTCCGCCCAATTGTTAGCACTGATACTTAATTGCGCTCATGACTAGTCAGTGTTAGCGAAGCGTGGCGGAACGCCATACAATTATCAATGAACAATGAACAATCGACAATAAATGCTCGATAATTGATAATTGATAACTGATAATTGTTAACTGAAAATGTCTGAAATTCGCTCCATTTTTAACCGCATTGCCCCTGTTTACGACCAATTAAACGATTGGTTGAGTTTCGGACAACACCGGATATGGAAGGAAATGACGGTTAAATGGAGCGCTGCAAATCCGGGAGATACCTGTCTGGATTTATGTTGTGGCAGCGGCGATTTGGCTTTCCGCATGGCTCGCAAAGTTGGCACAAGTGGGAAAGTAGAAGCTGTAGACTTTTCCTCAGAATTATTAGAAGTTGCAAAACAGCGCAGCAAAGATTATTATCCTACTCCTCCCATTTCCTGGATCGAAGCTGATGTACTCGAATTACCTTTCGATGACAATCAATTTGATGCAGCCACAATGGGTTATGGATTAAGAAACGTTACAGATATTCCTCTTTGCTTAAAAGAATTACATCGAGTTTTGAAGACACAAGCAAAAGCCGCAATCTTAGACTTTCATCGTCCCGAAAATGCTTTGATGCGCGGCTTTCAGCAATGGTATTTAGATAATTTAGTGGTTCCCGCAGCCACTCAAATGGGTTTAAAAGAAGAATACGCTTACATTAATCCCAGCTTAGAGCGCTTCCCTTTAGGTAAAGAACAAATTAAAATAGCTCGCGAAGTTGGTTTTGCAAATGCCGTACACTATCCTATCGCAAACGGTATGATGGGAGTGCTGGTAATAACCAAGAGTTAGGAGTTAGGAGTTAAGATTTTTTAGTAGTGAAAGCTGGGAATTTTTAACTTTCAACTTAAATATATAATTAATTAGTTTTTTCTTAGATCAATTATTTTTACAAATTCCTAATTTGATAAAAGTCTAAAAATCAAATTGCAATTGAATAATCATGCGATAAATCCCCTAATGATTCAACTAAATTTCTTTTTCGATTAACTTCTAACTCATAATTTCCAACTCCTAACTCCTAACTCCTAACTCCTAACTTTAAACTCCCAACTTCTATCGTGGATTTTTCTAATCTCTGGTTATATATTACTCCCCCCCTAGCAGGTGGAATTATCGGCTATTTCACTAATGATTTAGCGATCAAAATGTTATTTCGTCCCTACCAAGCATGGTATATAGGGGGAAAGAAGGTTCCATTTACTCCTGGATTAATACCCCGCAATCAAGAGCGTTTAGCCAAAAACGTTTCTAAGACAATAATGCAGTCGCTGCTAACACCAGAAGAATTACAGAATCTGGCACGACGCTTGTTAGAAAGAGAACGAGTAGAAGCAGGAATTCTGTGGTTGCTGCAAATGGCGATCGCACAAATTAAAGATGATAAAGAGCAAAAAACTACTAAAATCCTGGCAGGAATTCTTAAAGATTTGCTCGGAGAATCATTACCGCGCTTGTTAAAAGCTTTAGCGCGACGAGAAGATTTTTTAGAAGCGCAAATTGACCAAATATTTGACCAAATACTATTAGAATTCCAACTTACCGACGTTCAAGCTTCTCGTTTAGCTGACTGGTTGCTACAAGTCGTTTTACCACCAGATACTATTCGTTTAGCCATAATTGATTTTCTCACAGACCGCACAATTCAAACCATCGACGAAAGCTTTCGCGAAAGAACTAGCGGTACATACTGGGTAGTAGCCAACCTCTTCGGCTTACGCAACAGCTTGACTCGTTTGCGTACCTACTGCTTAGACGAAAAAGACACAACCAACGCTCGCATTCGCGAATTAACTCAAGATTTACAAGTTGGCGATCGCATTCGTAAAATTGTCCAAGATGTCTCTTTACAAAACTTACCAATAGGTACCGTGCGGCAACTCCGGAAAACCACGGGAGATACCGTGCGTCAATACATCAGAACCCGTGGTGGTGAATTATTAGAAGGTTTCAGCAAATCATTAGATTGGGAGAAAATAGCGGGTTTACTATTAAACCGTTTAAGTAATTCCCAAGTAATGAATTCATCTTTAGAAGTAGTCAGCAAAGAATTAGCATTACTATTAGAGCGTTATTTAGAAAAAGATTTAGAAAATATAGTTGCTCAAACAATTCCAATTTTATCAATCGATCAAGTAATCATCGATAGAATCAAATCAACATCACCCGCTGACTTAGAAAATGCCATCGAAGGAATTGTTAAAAGCGAATTACAAGCTATTGTGACTTTAGGGGGTGTTTTAGGTTTCTTTGTCGGCTCCTTTCAAACCGTATTATTGTTATTTAATAATCTGTAGAAATTTTAGTCAATTGTAGGGTGTGTTACTAGGGTGTTGACTTTGATAGGATTTCCGCGCTTAAAATTCATACAGCTTTTATGCCACACCATCTCCCGCCCTCACCCCGCCCTGAAGGGCACCCCTCTCCCAAGTTTGGGAGAGGGGTTGGGGGAGAGGGATTTATCTTTAATAAGAACACGTTTTTTGCATGAATTTTTAACCTCTAAAAAGGTACAAAGTCAACAGCCTAGTACCGCTTGGCGGAAGTAAGAAGTAAGAAGTAAGAAGTAAGAAGTTTGATTTTCTAAGCTTTTCAGCCATTTTTAATGGTTGCCTTATTTAAGCCGTGGTGTACTAGTGTGTTACGGCTACTAAATGTAATGGTTTTAATTACCAAATAGCGGATGCCGTAACGCACCATCTGCCTTTAATGCTTTGATTTCATATTTAACAAAAACCCTCATCCGCCGAGGAATTATTTTAATAAATATTATCAAAAACCTCCATCCGCCGGGGAATGCAATTAAGCGTCTAATAGCGAAAGTCGATTAAAATGGACTATAAAAGTCTTTTAGTGCGTTTTAACGTA
Organism: Calothrix sp. CCY 0018; assembly: GCF_963920925.1. Classification (NCBI taxonomy): domain Bacteria; kingdom Bacillati; phylum Cyanobacteriota; class Cyanophyceae; order Nostocales; family Calotrichaceae; genus Calothrix; species Calothrix sp. CCY 0018. The sequence goes on from NZ_CAWUDI010000024.1 coordinate 57,244, forward strand.
CTTTGTATATGAGCCTTGGAATTTATTCCGAGGCGGTTTTGAAAGCTAATTCCAAATGGTGCAAGATGTTAATTTTAATGGACTGAAAACATATTATTCACAACTCCTAACTCCTAACTTATAACTCCTCACTCTCTTCTCTTATTGCGGAATAAACGTAATATCAAAAGAAGTCCATCTATCGTTTATCTGCTTCGGTTGTCCAACTTTAAAAAAGCCAGATAACTTACGATTTTTCTCATCATAATTAGTCACTTTACCCCAGTTATAACCGTTTCCGGCTTGCTGCATAAAGTAAGTGTTAAACTTTGAATTTCGCTTGCTTGGTTGTTCGTTAACTTCAAAGAAAGGCGCACTTTCTGGGGAACGATAACCTTGTGGAATTGTACTACCAAAAACTATTTCTAAATAAACTGTTTTACCGATATTATCCTGCATAAAAGTATTGAATGCTGAAGGATTTCTCTTTAAATCTCCAATAAATATCGGTACATTGGTTTTTTTCAATTGAATTTTGTTTTCAGCTATCCAACGGTTAGCAACTTTATCGAATTGTTCGACTCTGGAAGTATCGCGATTAATTCGGAAACGCTCGAATATTAGTTTGGAATTGCCTACACTAGGGCATCCACCGCCATGTTTTTCATGTACGATGAAATCAAAAAATGAAGTGTTCGAGTCAACCGTGACAAATGAAAGACAATTCATTTTTACGTTGCCATATTGACTGTCATTTAATATTCGTGCGGCAACAGTTTGCAAAGCAGTATTTTTATCTAGCAATCGGGATTGAGCCTTAGCTGAGATTGCTGTGGAAAGTAAAAAAGGCAGAACGAACAATGATGTTAATTGGCGATTCATATTGACTTAATATCGTTTTAAAATAATGGTAGTAAATCCAGTAGTTTTACTGATACCACATTCATTTTAATTAAACAAGTTTTACAATTAATTTATATTTAAGGCGATTATGTGAAAATTTGGTAAACTTATACTTATCTTATACTTAAAAACCAGCTTAAATCATGAACATAAAACAACATCTTTCTACGTTAACGCAATATCATTCTTGGGCTTTTCAGCGTCTTTACGAATATTTAGAATTTGTATCTGAAGCTGATTATTGTCGTGAATGCGGTTTATTTTTCAAAAGCATTCACGGTACGCTCAATCATAGTTTGTTAGCTGATAAAATTTGGTATGGGCGCTGTATAAGTCAACCATTTACTGTTTCTGGGTTAGATGAGGAATTATCTTCGGATAGAAAACAGCTTGAAACTGAAATTAAAAATCAATCAGTTAAATGGAACGAATTTGTGCTGCAAATTGATGAAAATAAATTAGAAAATCTGATCGAATATCGAACTACAGAAGGTAGTGAAAAATCTTTACAACTTGCTTATATATTGAGTCACATAGTTAATCATGGAACTCATCATCGAGGGCAAGTTTCCGCTGCTTTGACTCAATTTGGTTATCCGGCACCAGAAATTGATTTACCTTTCTTTATTGCAGCGCAGAATAAGTGAAAGTTACTGTTTTATGAATAATATTCGTTTAAAAATTCAGATAAATGGGAATCTTTGATTATTATGTCGATGTTAAGAAAAGATTATTTTGAGATAGAAGTTATGCATCCTACACATTGAGATCCCCCCAACCCCCCTTCAAAAAAAGGGGGGCTTTTTGTAAGTAATAATAAATTTAGCGTTTTTTTGTCTTGGCATGAGACAATTTTTTTATAACCATATACTTACTCAATAAAGTGACACAAAACAACTTTGGCAGACGGGAATTACTTATCGCCAGCTTGACAGCAGGATTTGCAATGGCAGTACAGCCGATTTATGCTCAAGTTATCAAAACGGAAACCTCTGGATTAATTGCTGGTGAAGTTAAAATTCCCGTTGCTGATGGAGTTATTCCTGCTTATCGTGCTATGCCCCTCTTAGGTGGTAACTTTCCAGTAGTGCTGGTAGTGCAAGAAATATTCGGCGTGCATGAATATATTCAAGATGTTTGTCGTCGTTTTGCTAAGTTGGGTTATATGGCGATTGCCCCACTATTATTTGCCCGTTATGGCGATGTTTCTAAACTAGATAATATTCAAGAAATCATCAGCAAAGTTGTTTCTAAAGTTCCCGATACACAGGTACTTTCGGATTTAGATGCAACGGTAGTTTGGGCTGATAATTCTGGTAAAGCCGATACAGAAAAACTCGGTATTACAGGCTTTTGTTGGGGAGGCAGAATCGTTTGGCTATACGCAGCACATAGCCCGCAACTGAAAGCAGGTGTGGCTTGGTATGGAAGATTGACGGGTGATAGCAATCCTTTACAGCCACAGTATCCCATCGATATCGCACCATTACTTAAAGCACCAGTACTTGGGCTTTACGGTGGAGAAGATAAGAATATTCCCGTCAGCGACGTGGAAAAAATGCGAGAAGCCTTGAAACAAACCAAAACAGCAACTCAGATAAATGTTTATCCCAAAGCACCCCACGGATTCCACGCCGATTATCGCCCCAGCTACAACGAAGAAGCGGCGGAAAATGGTTGGTTGTGGTTGCAATATTGGTTTAAAAAATATGGTGTAGTTTAAGTAGTGTAATAATATTATCTTTAAGTATCTAAAAACCCGGTTTTTTGAAAAAACCGGGTTTCTGTATTTTCACAAATTATTTATGATTGCTATATAAATAATCACAGAGAAACAGGCTCAGTAGAATTAGTCAAAATTTGCTGAGAATTATTATTTGTTTTCCTCTTAATCATCTGTTTTAATACTCCGAAAATAATACCGGGAGCAAACAATGCTGTAGGCTTTTTTATCATGTGCATGACTTCCGCAAAAACTTTATACACTTGGGGTTTATGCACCGCTAATATAATTACTTCATCCATATATTTGTGCATGAATTGAGTTATTTTATCGGGCTTTCCACCTTCAGTCGTTTCCCAGCGAAAATCATCGCTCGTTGCCATTAACCACGGCGCTTTTAACACTTTAGCTAACTCTTTTTGATAATTTTTGGTAAATCCCTTACCTATATATTGAGAATTAGTAAATGATGAAGGCAAACACTTTTGTAGAGTTAAAGCCCCTAGAGCCGCAGTTGTCATTCCTTGCCCATATATTGGATTAAAAGCACAAGCCGCATCTCCAACTATTACTAAACCTTCCGGTAAACGCGCTAATTCATAATGCAGCCAGGAATTTTCTGTACGACGATAACTGTGTACTTTGGAAATGGGTTTAGCATCTTTAATCGCATCATAAATCGCCGAATCACGTAAATTACGCGCACATTCTAGAAAACCTTCATTATCTGATGGTGGATAATCTCTAGCAATACCAGCCAAAGTTACAGCCCAACGATTACCTTCTACAGGAACTATTACTCCTCCATGTTTATTGTGAGAAGCTTTATAAAAAATCGCCATCGCTTTCCAATCTACTTCTAAATTTTCAGGGCATTCAAACCAACAGGTACTGTATCCCAAAAACGAATTAATCTCTGTCTTCTCTGGTGGTTGATAACCCATTGATTCCAACCAATTAGGCATTTGAGAATTACGCCCAGAAGCATCAACAACCAAATCTGCAACTAATTCTTCTTCAAAATATTCATCTAAATCATAAAGTTTGACTCCCGTGACTTGAGAATTTTGACTATTAGTTAATAATCCTCGCACTTGAGTTTTTTCGCGAAACTTAATATTTTTGAAATCTGAAAGACGACGGCGTACTAAGCATTCTAAAAACGCACGACTGCTAGTATGAGTAATCAAATCCGATTCAATACGTGGATGCCAACCCCAATAAGCAAACAAAGCATATTCCTTACCCCAATTTACTTTCGGCGCTCCGGCTTTGCTTAATTCTGCATCTATCCCAGGAAATAATTGTTTTAAAATTCTGTACCCTTGAGTAAGCAGTACATGAACGTGATTTGCTTGGGGAACACCCTTACGAGTTTGCGGTTGCTGCGGTAAAGCATCACGTTCAACTACAATAACTTGAGTAAAATAATCTGCTAAAACCCTTGCATTTAAAAGTCCAGCCATGCTGCTACCGATAACTACAGCAGTATGACTTTTAGTTTTGTATTGCGATGTTGATAAGTGCATTTAATCGATTAATTCAATCTATTTCACATCTTGCAATATTATTTTAACGATAATTACTTAGCTTCACAGCAATCTAAAATGAAGCTACAAATCTTACTTTTATTTCTTGATTTTTTATAGTCTTATTTACCTGACATCTTGCACCATTCTCAACAAGCCCAAAGAAACCCGGTTTCTATTCGTGAAAGCATTATTAATTCGTTATGAGACGAGCAAGAAACCGGGTTTCTAAAATTGGTGCAAGATGTGAAATTTATACAACTTTTGCTATGAGACAGGGAATAAATTTCCCCACAGTGCCGTAGAATAGTACAATATGTATGTTAAATCAACCCCTTCACGCCATAAAAAATACAGGCACCTGAACCAATTAAATATACAAACCAAGTTAGGAAAAAACCAAAAGCCCTACCAGGAGAAGGGCCATATGTTTTAATTAAACCCCATGCGTGAGCAATTCGAGCTATAGTTAAACAGCTTCCTAAAAGCCAGATTAAAAAAGAAGCTGCATTCATCAATTCCAAAGTAATAATCAACAGCAATGCTAAGGGTACATATTCTGTAAAATTGCTATGAGCGCGGACTTTACGTTGTAAAACACCATCATCTTTAGCTTTAGTTTCAACCAGCTTTTGAGTTAGATTCTCGAAAAAAGCAGCCCATGCATTCGGTTTTTCTAAATAATCAGGTTGCTCTTTTACATCAATGTTTGACTCACCATGCCAAACCCTGGTTTTTGTGCGTTCCATTGCCACAATATAAGAAAGTACAAAGGCAATAAAACCATTTATTCCGATAAAAAGTGTTGATATTGGAATTAGATTTTCGTTCATATTAAATTTGTTGATATAAATGGAGTGCAATCCTAAACTGTAAAAATCTTGTGGGATGGGCATCCTTGCCCGTCGGTTCAAATATACTTATTATAAGCGTCACACACCTTACAATAAAATATACAACTAACCTCTAACACTATGAAACCAAACTTACATTTAACCCGTCGCAAATTATTACAAATTTCTGGATTATCAAGCATTAGTTTACTTTTAGGTGGCTGCGGCACTCCCGTATTTGAAGGTGTAATAGGTGCGCTTTCCGAACCGCTAAATGAAAATTTTCAATCTTTATTATTAAAACCTCAAACGCCAGTACCGGAATTTTCTCTTAATGAAATTGAACCGGATGCTTTGATAGTAAATACATATAGATCCACACCACTTATCAACCAAGAAAAATTTCGATTAATTATTGATGGTGAGGTAGAAAATCCCGTTAGTTTGAGCATGGATGATATCAAAAATTTATCATATACTTCTACAATTATTCGTCATGTATGTGTAGAAGGATGGGCGGCAATTGTGCAGTGGGGTGGCATTCGCTTACGGGAACTTGTGGCGATCGCCCAACCCAAACCAACAGTTAAATATGCTTATTTTCAATCTGCCGATGGTTACTATTCAAGTTGGGATATCGCTTCAACTTTGCATCCTCAAACTTTATTAGCTTACGAAAAAAACGGCGAACCTTTACCAGTTGATAACGGTGCCCCTTTACGTTTAGCTTCCCCGATTAAACTTGGTTACAAGCAAAGTAAATGGGTGACGAGAGTGACTTTAACTAGTAATTTATCACGATTTCAAGGCTATTGGGAAGACCAAGGTTATGAATGGTTTGCGGGATTGTGATAATTTTCCCGACACCCGCTTATGGGTGCGGCTACACAAACGAAGCCCCAGGCTTACAGCCTGCGGGCTTTTTGCCTACATTGGGATGCTCCCAATTACTTTGAGTTAGAATTTACTATTCCCTATTCCCTAATCAAAAAATAATGCAATATAAACATCAGCATTCTAATAAGTTAATATTAATTCTGACAACTTATCTGTGCTGCTTACCTTTATTTGCTTGTAATTCTCAGCAACAAGTCAGCCAAGAAAACCAGATACTATCCGCACAATCTCAAACAGCTGAAACTCAGCCACTTCTGTTATCACAAACATCACCACAAGATGATACATATTTTCTCGACAATCAAATTTGGGGTGAAGCTGGAGATAAAGAGAATTTACTCAAAGCAATTGACTATAGTTTAAGCTATCTGCAAACACCACAAGCTCAAGCAGTTTATCAAAAATATATTGTTGCCGATATCACGCGAGAAAGAGTTGAAAAAAGCCTGAAAAGATTTCGTGAATTAGTTGTTAATTCTCAAAATGCCCAAGAATTACAAGACGCTGTTAACAAAGAATTTGTATTTTATAAATCTATCGGTTCCGACGATCGAGGTACTATTTTATTTACTGGTTATTACAAACCAATTTACCAAGCGAGTCGCAAACCAACGGCAGAATATCGCTATCCTGTTTATCGTTTACCCGACGATTTTAATACTTGGAGTAAACCCCATCCCACCCGTTTAGAATTGGAAGGTGCAGACGCTTTACAAGCAGACAAAGGCAAACTTAAAGGGTTAGAATTATTTTGGCTGAAATCCCGTATAGATGCTTTTATAGCTCAAGTGCAAGGTTCTGCCGTCTTGGAATTTTCAGATGGAACTACTACTTCAATTAACTATGCAGCAAATACCGACCACGAATATGTCAGTCTAGGTAAAGAATTAATCAAAGATGGGAAATTGGAACAAGAGGGAATTTCCTTAGAAAAAGTTATTAATTACTTAGAGCAAAATCCCCAAAGCCAAAATCAATACTTACCTAGAAACCCCCGTTTTATCTTTTTTAAAGATACTAAAAATGCTCCCGCAATCGGCAGCCTTAATGTGCCAGTCACTCCAGAAAGATCCATTGCTACAGATAAATCCTTGATGCCTCCTGGTGCATTAGCCATAATTCGCGCTCCTTTTCCATTTATCGATGGAGACAAAATCGAACAGCGTCTTGTGAGCCGGTACGTACTCGATCAAGATACAGGAGGTGCAATCAAATCTCCCGGTAGAGTTGATTACTATATCGGTGTCGGCAAACAAGCAGGCGATCGCGCTGGTGCTATTGTCAACAAGGGTGAGTTGTATTATTTATTACTGAAGGATTAATGTGTATAAAAATCCCCCAGTATCGCTACCAGGGGTTAAAAGAGTTATTACCATTTCATACACCGTTTGCCTAAGTATATTCTCTACGTTTCCCAAAGTTGTATTTTTACTTCTTCTTTTCCAGAACGGGCTGAAAACCCGTTCGCTGGAAATATAGAAGTTTCTATTTTTACAAGGGGGTCGTATCAGTATGTTACCACTAAAAATTATTTTGGTATAACTTTTAGCTGACATTGGCAAATTCTAGTTCGGATTTCTCCACTTTAACAACTTTGACTTTTCCGTCGTCGTCAACGTCAATAACTGCTGTATCGCCTGCGCCAATTTGACCTGAGAGCATTGCTTCTGCTAATGAATCTTCTAAGAGGTTCATTATTGCTCTACGTAGTGGTCTGGCACCGTAGCTGGGGTTGTATCCTTCTTGCACTACTAAGTCTTTGAAGCTTTCGCTGATTTGCAAGGTAATTTCTTTTTCAACTAAGCGAGCAGTAACTTCTTTGAGCAAGATTTCGGCGATTTCCTTGATTTCGTCTTTCTGAAGCTGAGTAAAGACAATAACTTCATCTAGACGGTTGAGGAACTCGGGACGAAAGTAATTTTTGAGTTCTTCGTTAACCAAGGTTTTGATGCGGTTGTAGTTAGCTTCTGCTTCGTCTTCTACGTTGAAGCCTAAACCACCACCACCTTTTTCAATTACTCGGGAGCCAATATTGGAAGTCAAGATAATCAAAGTATTCTTGAAGTCTACTTTCCTACCTTTAGCGTCGGTAAGATGACCTTCATCCAACATTTGCAGCAACATATTAAATATGTCGGGGTGCGCTTTTTCGATTTCGTCGAATAGCAATACCGTGTAAGGCTTGCGGCGCACTGCTTCGGTTAATTGTCCGCCTTCGTCGTATCCGACAAAACCCGGAGGTGAACCGATTAGTTTGCTGACGGTATGACGTTCCATGAATTCGGACATATCCAAGCGAATCATGTTTTCTTCAGAACCGAAGAAGTATGAAGCCAAGGATTTTGCTAATTCTGTTTTACCAACTCCCGTAGGCCCTGAGAAAATAAAGCTAGCAATTGGACGATCTGGATTCTTCAAACCGACGCGAGCGCGGCGAATTGCCTTAGATACTGCGGTAACAGCTTGCTCTTGTCCGATCAGCCTTTGGTGAAGGGTATCTTCTAAATGCAGTAACACTTCAGATTCCGATTCTGTCAGCTTGTTGACGGGTACGCCAGTCCAAGAAGCTACGATGTGAGCGATATCTTCTTCGCCAACAACGGCTCTAATCATCTGTTCGCCAGATACAGCATCTTTAAGCTGTACTTCCAACTCCATTTCTTTGTCGCGGAGTTCGGCAGCTTTGTCAAAATTCTGTAACTTAACCGCTTCGTTTTTATCTTTGCCAATTGCTGTTATTTTGCGCTTCAAATCTCGGTCAGTAGAAGCCATCGAATGATTTAAACGCACGCGAGAACCAGCTTCATCAATTAAATCGATAGCTTTATCCGGCAAAAAGCGGTCTTGGATATATCTATCGGAAAGTTGAGCGGCTGCAACTAATGCTTCGTCAGATATTGTTAAATTGTGATGCTGCTCGTAAGCACCGCGCAATCCCTGTAAAATTTCAATCGTTTCGTCTACTGAAGGTTCGCCAATCTTAATTGGCTGGAAACGACGTTCTAAGGCTGCGTCGCGCTCGATGTGCTTGCGATACTCGTCAAGAGTGGTGGCTCCAATACACTGGAGTTCTCCTCTGGCTAATGCTGGCTTCAGGATATTAGCGGCATCCATACCGCCTTCCATACCACCCGCACCAACTAAAGTATGAATTTCATCTATCACGAGGACGATATTACCCGCAGAGCGGATTTCCTCCATGATTTTCTTCAGACGTTCTTCAAAATCACCACGGAAACGAGTACCTGCTACCACTAAGCCCATATCAAGGCTGATAACCTGCTTATCCTGCAAGATATCGGGTACATCGTTATTAAAAATTCGACTAGCCAAACCTTCGGCGATCGCAGTTTTACCAACTCCCGGTTCGCCAATTAAAACGGGGTTATTTTTGGTGCGTCGTCCCAGAACTTGAACGGTACGCTCAATTTCCTTTTCACGACCAACTACAGGGTCTAATTTGCCCTCTGCTGCTAGCTTAGTAAGATTTCTACCAAATTCTTCTAAAGTTGCCATTTGGTTGCGTCTGGTGCTACCACCGCCAACGCCAGCGCCGACAGATGCGACTTCACCCAAGCGGCGGATAACGGCAGTGCGAAGCTGCTTCAAATCAACATCTAAATTTTGTAATACTTTAGCAGCAACACCTTCACCAGCTTCGGTTAAACCAAGAAGCAGGTGTTCCGTACCAATATAATTATGTCCAAGAGAGCGAGCTTCCTTAAAAGACTGCTCAAATAGAGTTTTAACTTTAGGAGTAAAAGGAATTTCTGGTGGAACAAAACCAGAACCTCTACCAATAATTTTTTCGACTTCGCGGCGTGCATCTCTAAGAGTTACACCCATGTCCGTCAGCACTTTAGCAGCAACACCCGTGTCTTCTCCCAGCAATCCCAAGAGAATTTGTTCCGTGCCTACAAAATTGTGCCCCAGGCGACGTGCCTCCTCCTGGGCGAGCATAACTACTTTAATTGCTTCGGAAGTAAAGTGTTCAAACATAATGGGTTCTTGCTCCCTCGCTGAACGGTTAACAGTGAAATTAAATTCACTTTTTTCTAAACATTTGTCTACTTTTCTTAAGGATAATGTATCTTTATTTCACACGCATCGGCAGTGGGGAGAGCCGTAAGGTATTAGGTGTAGTTGCCGTCCGTTTTTTTGGGAGGGGGAGAGGGGGAGATGGGGATGGGGAGAGGGGGAGGAGTTAGGAGTTATAAATAATCATATTTAACTAGTTATGAATACTGTTAATGCCCTATTACTAATTCCCAATTACCCATTACCAATGCCCAATTTCCAATGCTCAATGCCCAATTCCCAATGCCCATTCATATCCCAATTGCTTTGTTAAATCGCATCATTTCAAAACTGCGATCGCCATATACTGATTCTATCTGCTGGTGACAGCATTCGATGGCAAAGTCGTTTAATTCTTCGGGTTCGATATCAAATAAATCTTTAAATACTTTTGGCTCTACACGGCAAAAGCGCGGACGCTCAGCATAAATACTGCATTCTCTTTTCTCATGGTCGTAATTTATGCACCATCCATCAGCCCCTACCATACTGAGATATTTTTCTAATTCTTCCGGAGTCAAATATTCGTCTATTTCGGGACGCTCTGCTGGTTCGAGATAACAGCAGGCTCCACACCGCTTTACACATTGCCAAGTTGCCATTGTTTCCGTTTTTGTTTAAGTTAAAAAAGCTACGAGATATTTTAAAAGATATGGAAATGGGCGAATGTTAAAGAATTGATTGATTGTGTTTACCATCCACCGCGTTTCTGTAAAAAATGGTAATGCAAAATACTCATTCATCTTAAAATCATTTTGCGTTTTTTCATTTTTTATCTCTTTTTCTATAATTTTGTTAAGTAAATTAAAATTTGGCGCTAATTTTCGGATACGATCTATATCCAGGAAAGATTATTCTTTTTATTCAATTTTTTTAAGGCAACTGGGAGAATGATATGGAAGCTTTAGCCAATATCAATTGGGAAGTTATTTTACAGCTCGGCTCTGTAGCGCTAATTATGTTAGCTGGACCTGCGGTAATCGCTGTATTAGCATTTCGTGGTGGCGATATGTAACGCTTTTTAATGGAGTTATGAGTTTGCCTCGTGACTCCTTTTTAAGGTTAAAGGTTAAAAATTGTTAACTCTTCACTCCTAACTCCTAACTCCTTCTAAGGCTTTCAAAGCAGCTTGAATAATATCGCAGTAAGGTGGTTGAGATATATCAACCTTTTGGGCTTGTTCGCGACTGATTCCTAGTAAACCTGTATCCTGTCCCGATTGAACGGCTAAAATTTTGTTTTCAGGACTTTTAATTCTTAATTCTGCTGACGAACCTTTTTGATAGATGCCGCAAATATATTGGCGATCGCCGTATTCAAATGTGGTTCTAACGGGTTGATTGTCGTAAGTAAAAAAGTTAGGAGAATCTGTTGGCAGTCTAACTCCTATTACTTCTAACTCGATAGAAGTATTGCCGTTAAAGTTGTTTTCTTTAAGCTTGTAGGCAATATCTACTCGCGTCGGTAAAGGAAAATAATCGCGCCATCTCCAAGCTATACCTTTGATTTTATACTGTTGACCGTTAACCGTTTGACCAACTGCAAACTTAATATGCCCTTTGCCAACGATTTGCTGTTCGAGTACTTTAACGTTGGGAGTCCAAAAAACCGGATTCGGGTTTTCAATTCCGCAGGGTTCTAAAGCGTTAATTTGTTGGTAAAGTTCTCGATTCACTTCATTGAGATTAGCTAAAGTGTCAATTTTAAGTAAGGGTTTGAGGTGTTGGAGTTCGAGACATGAGCAGGCAAACTCGCTCAAACGTTGACGCACTGCTTCTAAGTTTTCTGCTGGTAAAGAAAATCCCCCTGCTGCTTTATGTCCTCCGTATTTACCCAGTAAGTCATCGCAATATTGCAAAGCGTCAAATACATTAAATTCGGGAATTCCCCGCGCCGAACCCCGAATATGGTTATCATCTTCATAAGTACCGATAAATACCGGCACCCCGTAACGTTCTAGCAACCGCGAGGCAACAATACCAATTACCCCATGATGCCAGTTTGGTTGAACTATAACTAATACTCTGTCATCTTTTAAAGAAGCGACGTATTCGGCTTCTACTAATGCAATAGCTTGTTTTTCAATTTCCTCGCACATCTCCCGACGACGTGCATTAGTCGCTTCACACTGCATTGCGCGTTCGAGTGCTATCCCTACATCGTCAGTAGTTAATAATTCTATAATAATTTGGGGGTCGCCAATTCTACCAATAGCATTAATTCGCGGCCCCAAACGAAAACCAATATCATCAGGTTTGAGGGATTTTAACAACGGATGCGTTTCTTTTGGATTTTGGATTTTAACAACGGATGCGTTTCTTTTAGATTTTGGATTTAGAAAGTTATTGCCTGCTTCTTGACTTCCCAAGGCTTGTACGCCAGCCATTTGAATTAATGCTTGTATTCCTGCTAATTGAGATTTGGGTAATAACCGTAAACCGCGTTTTACCCAGGTACGGTTAACCCCCACTAACGGAGCCAAATCTGCAATTGTTCCCAGGGCAAATAATTCTAACATCGTATCCGATATCTCTTCGGCTCTACCCAATTTTTCTGCTAGAGACATCGCCAAAATATAGGCTACACCGACACCAGCAACACCGCGATAAACCGACGATTCCGGTAGTAATTTAGGATTTAAAATCGCGTCAGCAGGAGGTAATTTTTGGGGAATATCGTGATGGTCTGTAATAATTGTTTTTAATCCTAATTCCTTGGCTCTAGCAATGGGTTCAAATGCGGAAATACCATTATCTACAGTCAGAATAATTCCTACACCTTCATCATGAAACTCTTCAATAATTCGCTTGTTAATCCCATAACCTTCGTGCATCCGACTGGGGATAGCATAATCGACATCAGCGCCAAAAGTCCGCAAACTCCGTAAAAGTAAAGCGGTGCTAGTCATCCCATCAGCATCGTAATCGCCACAAATAGCTATTTTTTCTTGAGTTGCGATCGCATTTTGCAGCAATTCTACACTCATTGCTAAATCTGGAAATTCATCTAACGGTTCCGGTAAACTTAACGATTGTGGATTTAAAAATATTTCTGCGGTATCGGGTAAATCAAAGCCGCGATTGATTAATAACTGATTAATTAAAGGTGACATATTATTCACCCGTGCGAGTTTTTGCGCTAATTCAATTTTTTGAGGATAAATTTGCCAACGCTGTAATGGTAAACGTCGATCGCGGGAAGATGTAGGTTTGATTTCGTCTAGCATAGGTCGATTTAGTTAGGAGTTAGGAGAAAGTAGGATATTTTAATTAACCTACGAATGCGACAACACTTTCAAGATGGTTAAAGACATTGTGATTAAAGTTATCAACTTTAAAATTCCTGTTTTAGCCTAAAATATGTTACTTGCACAAATACTTGCACAAATTAAAAATTCAAATCAAAATGTATATTCTTGCAATAAAAACCCGGTTTATCTATAGATAGCGATAAATCAATAAACCGGGGTTAGCATTAGCTAGCTAAAAGCTTGACCAACTTTACCAAACGTTACCCAACTTTACCCATGATTTAATTGTAAGTGAGGCATCATGTAGAGAGGAATGGTTGTGGCTAACATCAATAATCAAGTACCTAAAGTAGTTCGTGTTGAGAAGGTATCGAATCAGCCATTACTACCCAGCGATTGTCTTCCGATGGCGCTTAATTGTTAAAGATAATCGGAATTGGTATTCTAATTAATAATTAAATTAACTTATATTTGTTTATTTATGACCCCAACAACTTTTGTGTTCTTAATAGCAGGACTAGTATTGCTGGTAATCGGTGCTGAATTTCTGGTCAAAGGTGCATCTCGCATTGGTGCTATTTTAGGAATTCCTCCTTTAATTATAGGATTAACTGTTGTCGCTTATGGTACAAGCGCACCAGAAATGGCGGTTAGTATTATGTCGAGTTTTGCAGGACAAACAGATATTGCCATCGGTAATGTAGTCGGCAGTAATATTTTCAACGTTTTATTTATTCTTGGTATATCTGCTTTGGTTGCTCCTTTAATTGTGAGTCGGCAATTAATTAGGTCTGATGTACCAATTATGATCGGGGTGTCCTTGTTGCTCTTATTATTTAGTTTAGATGGGCAACTAGGTCGAGTTGATAGTATTATTTTGTTTGCTGGTGGGATAGCCTATACTTTGTCTTTAATCTATCAAAGTAGCAAACAAAAAAATGATCCCAATAATTCAGAAGATGATGAATTTGCTAGAGAGTACAGTAATTCAGAAGCAAGCACACGGTTAATTTGGCTCAAAAATCTAGTTTTTGTTGTTGGTGGTTTGGGGTTGTTGGTATTAGGTTCTCGCTGGTTGGTAGACTCGGCGATCGCCATAGCCAGAAGCTTGGGATTAAGTGAACTAATTATCGGCTTAACAATTGTTGCTATGGGAACATCTTTACCAGAACTTGCTACCTCTGTTGTCGCTAGCTTGCGAGGAGAAAGAGATATTGCAGTCGGCAATGTTTTAGGTAGTAATATTTTTAATATTTTAGCGGTTCTTGGAGTTTCAGGAATAGTTGCACCAGAAGGTATTCCAGTTACTATAGAAGCAATTCAATTTGATATTCCAGTGGCGATCGCCGTTGCCTTTGCCTGTCTGCCTATTTTTTATTCTGGGAGACGAATCGATCGTTGGGAGGGAGTATTATTTTTATTTTATTACGTAGCTTATACAGGATATCTTGTTTTATACTACACTAAGAATCGCGACGTTTTATCTACCTACATAGATATAATGCTTTGGTTTGTTTTACCCCTAACTGCTATTACCTTGATTGTTATTACTATTCAAGAGAAACGAGCAGCTAGAAAAAGAAGAGAAAGTTCTTCTTAATTGGGCGTTGCTGATTAAAAATATGACGTACAAAATATTAATATTATTGTGCGTAGTTAAGTAGCCAGGCAGAATTAAATAAAAAACGCTGGGTTTAAAAATTTGAATGAACTATGATGACTTCGTAAAAGTTATGTAGCGAAATTCTAGGGAGCTTTCCGGCTCCCAATACCAACTCCTAACTCCTAACTCTGTTAAAGCAACTGTACGCGCCCATCATCTTTTACATAAATACCTCTATCGCCACCGATGCGCCATTCGGGACGTAATTCGACTTGTAAGGTTGCAAAGTTGGGTTTGGAAAGGTTGGCTTTTAGAGATAATCCGTTTTCGTTCCAGAAAATTACAGATATATTTGGTTGCGTACCATCTCCTTGTTCTAATCGTACTTGCTGTCCGGGTCGTAAAGCAATTGGGTTGGTACCTTGTGGTTTCTCTATATAAATTAAATTTGGTGTTTTGTTTATTACTTCTAATCGGATGCGTCTACCTGGTGTAAATTGAAGTGGTTTTGCACCGCATTGGGAAGCACAGGTTCCGGCGATCCCACTTCTTGGGTTTTCGTTAAATCCCAATAATAGGGCTGTTGTTATTAAGCTTGCAGATAATAATTTTGACATGGCTGACTTAACTGGTAGAAGTATAATTATGTAAATTTGAATACTTCAGGGTAACATCAGCTTAATTGTTTTGGGTAGTCTTTTTGTGCTTAATAATACTTTTTCTCTGCTGAGATGAGTCATAAAGGTTTGTAGTAGCGCCGTCTAGCCTACGAACAATGATTTACCCCGCAAAATTAATGTGGTGAAGTACTACGTACTGATGTTGGGTTACGACACGATTAACTGATATCTTTGTTGCCTTGTTATTTCTATAGGTGTCTAACCCAACCTACAACCTACGTACTGATGTTGGGTTACGTAAATGAAGTAACATTTTTATTTGGAATAAATTAGAAATCATCAAGACATAGCCTAAAAAATGTCAATTTTCAGCTTTATTCTTTAGTATCTAGCAATTTTTATCGGAAAATAAAATATTTGCGTTTTGGTATTTAATAAACAATTTAGCTAAGAGTTATTTTTATAGCTTTTATATTAATAATGCTGTCAAGACTTACTGAAAAATATTTTTGATAGGTTGCAACCTATACTATTGTTGTAGTATCTTCACGATTTATTATTGTTTTTATACCTTTGATTATAATAGTTAGATACATAAGAATAAATTTTAATATAAAATTCACAATAGAACTTTTTTAAGTGAATACGACAACAAACAATAAGAAAGATGTAAAAATAATATCTACAAATATTTGGCTTTGATGATTTTTAATATCTCGTTTTCTTTGATTTTTTTATTTGTTCAAAAGATGACGCGCTAACATTGTAAAATGTATACCTGATTACGAAATAAAAAATATGTGCGGAATTACTGGTATTTGGGGTCAAACTAATCCCATCTTAGTAAAAAGCATGATGGATAGCATCGCTCATCGAGGTCCTGATGCTGAAGGATTGTATGTTTCTCCGAATCAATCTGGAAATTTGGGACATCGCCGTTTGAGCATTATGGACCCCAAAGGTGGGGATCAACCAATTTATGGGGAAGTGCCTACTCGTGCAATTATCGCGAATGGCGAAATTTATAATTTTTCTCAATTACGTTCTAATCTACAAAAGCAAAGCGATTTTGTAACTAGTAGCGATAGCGAAGCAATTCTCAGACTTTACGAAGATAGGGGAGTTTCAGCTATAAAAGAACTTGATGGAATGTACGCATTTGCTATAGCTGATGGAGATAATTTATTAGTAGCTCGCGATCCAATTGGTATCAAGCCTTTGTACTATGGGGAAATAGAGGGAGCTTGGGTGTTCGCTTCTGAATTAAAGGCAATTTCTCAACATTGCAAAAATGTCAAGGAGTTTCCCCCCGGTAGTTACTATCATTCGGATAAAGGTTTTTCTACTTTTTATAGCGTTCCCGATTTATACCCGGATACCAATATTGATGTAGAAGCTTTAATTGCCCGAGTACGCAAAACAGTAGAAGAATCTGTAATTAAGCGCTTGATGAGCGATGTACCTTTGGGGGCTTTTCTCTCTGGCGGACTTGATAGCAGTATTATTGCAGCAGTTGCCAAGCAGCATCAGCAAGAGCTACATACTTTTAGCGTTGGTATTGGTGACAGTCGCGATTTAGAAGCCGCTAGGAAGGTTAGCGCTCATTTAGGAACAATTCACCATGAATACGTAATTACACCTGAAGAAGTAAACGCCAAACTTCCCGAAATTATTTATTATTTAGAATCTTTTGACCAAGATTTGGTTCGCAGCGCCATTCCTTGTTATTTTACTTCTCGCATGGCCGCCGAGTATGTCAAAGTCATCCTAACGGGAGAAGGTGCGGACGAGTTATTTGCAGGCTATACCTATTACAAGGATATTCCCGACGAAGATGTGCTGCATAAAGAATTGCGTCGCTCGGTTTCGAGCTTGCACAATATTAATTTACAGCGAGTCGATCGCATGACAATGGCACACGCTATTGAAGGAAGAGTGCCATTTTTGGACTTAAACATGATTGAGTTAGGTCAACAAATCCCCGCTAATTTGAAATTAGTTGGAGAACCCTTAGTAGAAAAATGGATTTTACGCAAAGCTTTTGAGGATATGCTGCCCTCGGAAATCGTCTGGAGAAAGAAAGAGCAGTTTGACGAAGGAAGTGGAACTGTAGATATGCTCGAAGAACTACTTTCCCACAAAATGACCGAAGCTCAAGCAAGAGAATACCAAGCAAAACACCCCCAAATAAAATTGCGATCGCCAGAAGAATGTTTTTATCACAACATTTTTATAGATGTGTTTGAAAATTCTGAGGTTGTATCAAGTAATGTGGCTCGTTGGTCAGAACGTCCTGTATAAAAGTTCATAGCCTGATTTAATAGTTGTTTGTAATGCCGGAAAGTCTTGTCCAGCGGAACATTTAGCCGCTGGACGTAAAAAATATTTTAATGAACTAAAATACGTATAGATCAGTATCAAAACAGGTTGCAGCAACTAAGTAGATCGGTTGTAAAACGGTGAAATTACCCCCAGGAACATCTTAGAGGATTTTGTATAGGGTATAGCCTGTGAGAGAATGAGTTTGAATTCTCTCTTGATAGAAATTCTTTCTATAGGGCATATGAATCAACATACTGTATTGAACAACGTATTAAACAACTATGCAAAAGCAGTTGAAGTTGGAGCCTACGACAGCAAATTACTAGGTCTAGGTAGTAAATGCGATAGCGTGCGGCAGTATTGGGAAGACCGTTATACCCGTTATGTCCTTAGCCCTCCTATTCGGCGTTTGCTTGAAAGAAAGCGAGCCGAAGATCGTGGAATTCGCATCATGGATCTTGGATGCGGTGCGGGAGAAGGCTGGAATATTCTGACTACTTTGCCCCGTACAAGTCCGACTTTAGATGCTCAATTCAGTTCACTCATGAATGGTTCGGATATTGAATTTTACAAAGGAGTCGATATCAGCCCTGCAATGATAGGCAAAGCTGAGAGTATTCACGCTCACCACGACCAAACCCAATTCATGGTGGCAGATTTAGACGAGGGACTTCCTATCGAATCAGGCGTTGCTCCCTTCGATCTTTATTACTCATCATATGGATCTTTGTCTCACCTCTCTGACGATAGTCTCGGTCGTTTAGTTGCAGATATTTGTCAGAATATGGGCGATCGCGCTATTTTTGTCGCCGATTTGCTCGGTCGTTATTCCTATGAATGGCCCTGCTATTGGGGAGAAGTTCAAGGAAAAAGCGATATGCAGACTTACTCGATGTCTTATCTTTATCCTCCAGACAAACGAAATACTGACTCGGTTGAGAGATTTCCCATTCGTTACTGGGGTGGAGAAGAACTCGACCGCTTTTTAAGAGTAATTGCCGAAAAAATGAATGTGAAAGTCGGAGAATTCCATTTGTGCGATCGCTCTATTTTAGTAGGTCGTCATACAGATACTGCTGAATTTAACCCCGAAGCTTCCCCACTTAGAAGTGCTATCAACTCTTTACACGCTCAGGATGTACGCACTGATTTAAGCACATTAATTTTTGACTATCAGCCTCATCCCAAGCACCCTCACATCAATCGCTTTTACCAAAACTTACAATCTGCTTGGAATGCCTTAGTCTACGGCTGCATGGAAAGCTTAGATATGTGGCGAAAACCTGAAAAACTACTTTCAGAACCACCAATTGAGCATCCACCGATTGTTTTAGATAGCATTCGCATTTTACGTCGTCTGATTCATCAAGCCCCGAATTTGCACTTTGACGATCCAAGAGCTAACTTAATTGAACCCCAGCTAGCTTACCTATTGCGAAACCTAGAATGGAACTTCCAACAAGGCTTAGGAACTTCTCATGGTTTGCTCGCGATATACGAATTTCGCCGCTAAATCATAAATCGTAACAACGGAAATCGAATTACTGTTTCAAATTGGAAATAGACTTAAATAACAATCCATATCCATAGGAAACGTTTTTGTGCTTGGTGGATGGTTATTTGGTTCTATATAGTCTAAATGTTTCAAAAGCGTCATTTTATTGAATGTCGAATTATTATGGACGCTTCAATTAACAACTTAGACAAGCGTTGTAAATGATTTAAAGTCAAAAAGTGCCTTCATCGGGGGCTTAAAATGCCCCTACGGCTTCTTTTTTTTTAATAATTGATCGGGAAATTGGCAAATAGTCAAAGATAAAAAAACCTCTAATTACTTGATATAGCATAAAGTCAGTTCAATTAATGAAATTAATTAAGATATTTTAAAATTTAGATTCCACAAGAACGTTTTAACAACTTTATCATCACCTCATCGCCTTTTGCTAAAGCTAGATTTAGTGGTGTTTTTCCTTGATTATCTCGAATATTAACTTTTGCTTTTCGAGTGATTAAAAATTCAACTAGATCGTAAGGAAAGTAGTTTTCTGCGAGAACAGCAGTATGTATTGGAGTTCTACCGGCGTTATCCCTTGCGTTAATATCTGCACCTGCCGCTACTAGCAGCATTCCAGATTGTTTCATCGCGTAGTGTAAAGGGGTTCTACCCAAATTGTCCGTATTCTTGATATTTGCACCTTTAGCAATAAGTATTTTTGTTAATTCTTGGTTAAGAGCATGGTGGTGTAGGGGTGTTTTACCATCAGGAGTTTTGAAATTAACATTTGCACCCTTTGCAATCAATAATTGTAATATTTCCGGTTTCAAATCTGGGTCATTGATTACGGCTACTCCTCGATCGTTGATAATATTAAAATCGGCACCACGATTAATTAGTAGTTTAGCTACATTTGGACGTGAAGTAGCATAATGTAACGGTGTGAAATTTTGATTAGAACGAGCATTGACATCCGCACCTTTATTTATGAGTAGTTCTGCTATATCCTGCTGAAGTGCTAAATGCAAAGGTGTAAGAAGTTCTTTGCTTCTGGCATTAACATTTGCTCCTTTGGCTATTAATAATTCAGCAACTTCCTTAGTTAATTGATTGTAGAGATTATGTATAGGAGTAATATTCGCGTTATTCTTAGCATTAACATCAATACCACCATCAATTAACAGCTTTGCTAATTCTGTAGAGCCAGCAATATGATGTAATGTAGTATTTCCTTGAGAATCTCTAACTTTAATATTGGCACCTTTAGCAATTAATAATTTTGCCAAATTAACGTCATTGCTGGCAACAACAGAATGAAGTAAAGGAAACTTACGAGAACCAAAATCGCATACCTGATTTGGATTACCACCATTTTGTATAAGCTTTTTAACTTCATCTAACTTTGCGAACATTAATTGCTGGCAAATTGTTGATGATTGAGATAAAGATTTTGTAGGAGTAGATACAATTGAAATAACCGATAGCGATGTTAGGAAAATAGCAGAAATAAATTTCATGTATATTTTTTAGATAGATTCAAGGAATACATCTAAAATATAGCTTTAAAACGAATTAAATTAATAAATGAATATACACTTTTTATACTGTACGTTTCTAGGAACAAAATAATTATCAATGAACAATTATCAATGAACAATTTACTGATAATTGATAATTGATCGTTGATAACTGATTCTAAATTCCGAACCAGGAAAGAAAACTTTGCCATAACGAAATACTTGCTTCTCCATCAAGCTTCATCTTTTGGCGAATATCTTGAATATTCCAGTTAGTTAATTTAGCCAAAGTTTGCGCTTCTGTTTCCAACCGTTTTCTCAAAGTCCTTTTATATTGTCTGCCAGCGTTACAGTCAGCTTTACCAGTAAAAGCGTGTTGTAAAACGTAACGTCCTTGAAAATTGTCGCGGTTGGAAGTTTCCTGAAACATCAAATCTTCGGGGAACTTATCGCGGGTATAGCGGACGTGCAAACGAGTTACAAACACGTTGCTAGAAGGTGGACGACGGAAACCGGGAGGTGCAATTTCATTAGAAGAATTATCATCTAACCAAAATACGCCAGCATCTTTAAGTTCTTCTCGATTAAGCGGATCGGCAGAACAAGGGTCGCAATTGCCCATGTCCCAAGCGTATTCTAAGAATGCAACCTTTTTGTCTTCTTTTGTATAGGAAGTTTGGAACATCGATTTATAAAAGTCGCCAAATTCTTCTTTGACATAAACCGGAATATTAACGTTAGAGGGAATTTTTGCCGTGCGGTAGTTAGTCAGTTCCGCTTGTCCTTTTGGTGAAAGAATATAAGCAATTAAATCTTGTTCGGATGTTGAGTTAACCATTCCCAAACGAATCGGCAACATGAATTTAGGGGATTCGTAGGAAATTTGTAAAGGACGAAGTTTTTGATATCCTTTTTTGTCAAACTTTTCTAAATTAACTTTGGCAACAAAGAATTTCATCTGTTGACGAATATAAGGATTTAGTAACTGTTTGGCACCTCTAGGAATTTTATAACCGTTACCGCGCAGCCATCTTTCCAAACCTGTGGATTCCTTGGCGCTGAGGATAACAATATCGTATTCACCGACATTAAACTGCGCTTCCACCGTCACACCCAAACTGCTGCTACTTCTTTTTATTGGTTGATTTGCTGTTGGTGCTGAAGGCATAGCTCTACTTTCTAATGCTCTGTCATACATAACAGACGCACAAGGATCTTCATCAAAATATTCAACCAATCGCGGAGCGCTAAAAGCATCCAAACGTTCGATTATTTTAGGTTTGGCTACGATTACCTGTTGTTCTTTTAATACGGTAGGTACGGGAACAACCATCGCAAAATCTTTAACATCACCCTGATAATCATTCGCCATAGTTAATACTGTGCGATTATCCTTACGAGCAATTACCACCTGAGAAGCCTTGTTATACAGCTTTGAATCCGCCTTGGCAACATAAAAACCGCAAAAAGCCAAAGCTGAAGGAGTAAAGCCAATCAAGATGACAAAAGCTAACAATACTGAAATTAATGCGCGAAATAGTCTCATAAGAGTTGTTAGTTGTTAGTTGTTAGTGGTTAGTTGTCCATTGCTCCACGAAAACCGTGATGCTTTCCAAACCTGGTCAAATAGAACCGTTAACGGTGCTAGGGCAAATAATGCCCAAAATACTGCTGTGGGAAGATAAAAGTTGTTTTGCAAAATAAATGTAACTAGGGCAATGCAGGCTGCCCATGTTAATCTTCCAGTCCGGGAATTGGGGATGGAACGGGGGTCAGTTACCATGAACAAGGCAAACAGCAGTAATGAACCACTCATCAAGCGATGCAGGTAAACATCCCACGTCCAATCCAGCCATAAATTACGCACAGCCTCTAATAAAGCGTAAAACCCCAAAAATGCTGCTGTTGTGTCCCAACGTCCGATACGGTGCAAAATCATCCCGCCAGTACCTATAAATAGAAATGCATACCACCAGTCTTCTCCCCATTGTCCTGGAGAAACCCAAGCGTCAGGGGTTAGTACTAATGCAGAAATAATTCCGAAATTAGCGGGATTGAAAAAATGTTTATCCTCGAACTTGAAAACAAACTTACTGGCGATCGCCATTGCAGCAGCAAAAAACATTGTCGTGGGATAATCAGCTCGTAAAAGTAAACTGATTCCCAAGGATGTAATTAAAGGACTGCGAATATTTGTTTTATGTTCAAAATGTTCTTTATTTTCTTTGTCGTCTGCTTTTGACCAATGATTTACGATGAATGTCAAAAGTGATTGCGTAAGCAAGCTAGTAACAATCGCAACTAAAATCATCGATGGTCGCAGCGTCCAATCTCTCGTACCTATACCTAAAATAAGGAATAGAGAAAGATAAAGTATTTGATAGTCTCGTATATCTTTAAACAACATCACCCGTTTATTCCGGGATTACTCCTAAAGTTATTCCAATCTAAACGATGAATATGAAAATTGGTTAGATGGTTACAGAATTTGTTACGGAATTACGCGGCATTACTCGTTCCCAGACTCTGGCTGGGAATGCCCTTCCGGAGGCTCTGCCTCCAGTAAAATCAAGAGGCAGAGCCTGTTGTTACGCATTACAAAGCAGAGCCTTGTAACGAGGAAAAGTTCCCTATTCCCCATTCCCCATTCCCTACTCCCTACCAAAAATGCAGCTTTATCCTTTATTCCCGCTTTTATACCCAATTCTTAAATCAAGTTTTCCTAAATGTCTTTGGAGGGGTAATCCCAATTCCAAAACCATCGCTCTCACTTTTGATGATGGCCCCCATCCGCAATATACGCCGCAATTACTCAAAGTTTTAGATCGTTATCAAATCCCAGCGAGTTTTTTTTGGTTAGGTGCTTGTGTCGAACGTGCGCCGCATATAGCCAAACAAGTTTATTCTCGCGGACATTGGATTGGGTTACATGGCTATTCCCATCATAATTTTCCCCTACTTTCGCCAACCGAACTCAAGCAAAGTTTAGAAAAAACTCAAGCAGCTATTCACTACGCTTGTAATTTACCACCAGAAAAAGTACGCGATATTCGACCGCCAAATGGTTTATTTACTCCTCAAACGCTAGAATTCTTTGATCGGTGGAATTACCGTCCTGTAATGTGGAGTGTTGTACCGGAAGATTGGGTAAATCCGGGAGTACCGAAAGTTGTAGATAGAGTTATGAATAATCTAGAAAATGGCTCTTTGATCGTATTGCACGACGGCGTTTGTGGCGGACAAAACGTAGCAGAAACAGCACACATTATTATCCCTCGATTGTTAGATCGGGGATATTCATTCGTGACTATAGATACTCTATGGCAATCAGTGACCAGTGAGTAATTATCAATTAATTGTTCACTGTTGACTGCTCACTGTTCACTGATTGCTCCGCTTCTTCTTCATCGGTACCTAGTAAATTATGTATTTCTTGCAATGAAGCAGGTTTTGTTGATGCTTCTTTTGCAACCTCACTTTGGTTGAGTTCAATCAAATCTTCTACTTTGCAATCAAGAGCTTTACAGAACTTTATTATTCTTTGAATGTGATCTGTACCCGTTCTACCACTCTCCCAGTTTTGAATGGTACTTTCTGTCACGCCTACGAGACGAGACAGTTCAAGCTGGGTTAAACCAGCCTTTTCACGAAGAAAAGCTATCCTTGGTTTTGGTTTCGGTTTCACAATTACAAGCGCTGTTGTCATCTATAGCCGTACATCGTAACATCAAAAAAATTCTAACGCCCAACTTTTTTACCCAAAGACTTGACACCCTTAAGTTCTTTGGGTAAAGTATTTACATATAGAGATTTAAATGCTCTTACTGGTTAGTTGCTAGTTCTTAGTTGCTAACTGGTAACTGACAATCATAATATCTATTTCAAAAAAAAATTCGGAGAAATCCGGAATAAACAAATTCAATTCTGTAGCCCCATATATACCGCAAGAGAAAAATACAATCTTTAAAAATTCAATAAGGGTTCTTAACAAACACCCACTGAAACTTTAAAGAACGGATTTAATCTGGGTAACAACACACTCTTATTCGACACAACACACAATACTATTACACGAGGTTTATAAAATGTTGAAGAAGTATGCGGCTTTCGGTTTATTAGCTGCTGGTTTGATGGTTGCACCTGGCGCGGCTTTCGCTGATTCTCAATCTCAAAATAGCAATCAACAAACAGTTCAAGATGGCACCGCAGAATACGGCAGCACCAACGCTCAGAGTTCTGAAACCCTTAACGTGCAAGAGCAAATTCAGAAAACTCGCGACAAAGTAGGTAGTCGCGGTGGTAATTTTGGTCATGGCCGTCGTCCCATTCGTCCTAGCTATTGCGGTGGTAGCTATAATGGACAGTCCCAAAATTCGTCTCAGGGCAGCGCTCAGATTGGTCAAGCTTTCGACGGTTCAGTTAATGGACAATCCAACAGCAGCGTTAGCGACCAGAAGCAGACTGCTGCAACTAGCCGCGCTTGCCCATAATAGTTAACAGTGAGCAGTTATCAGTTATCAGTGAGCAGTTAACAATCACTGGTAATTGATAAAAAAGCTAAAACTGTTTATCTGTGCAATGCCATTTCGATTCAACAACACAACAACACACAACACAATTACAACGAGGTTAATAGAATGTTTAAGAAGTCTTTTGGTTTTGGTTTATTGGCTGCTGGTTTGATGATTGCACCTGGTGCGGCTTTGGCTGATGTGCAAACTCAGAATAGCAATCAACATACAGTTCAAAATGGTACCGCAATCAACGGTAGTGTAAACGCTCAGAGTTCTGAAACCCTCAACGTACAAGAGCAGATTCAGAAAACTCGCGAACAAGTTGGTCGTAGCGGTGGTTATCACGGTCGTTACGGTGGTTACAGTCGTCCTAGCTACTGCGGTGGTAGCAATAACGCACAAGCACAAAATTCGTCTCAGGGCAGCGCTCAAAATGGTGTGGCTGTAAACCATTCTGACAATGCTCAATCTAGTAGCAGCGTTAGCGATCAAAGACAAACTGCTTCTAACACCCGTGCTTGCAGGTAACAGTGAACAGTTATCAGTGAACAATGAACAATGAACAATGAAAAGTTTTCACCCGCTAAAGTGTGGAAGATTAATTAATTGATAATTGTTCATTGAACTGTGCAATTCCGGAATTGATTCAAGAATACAACAACACAACAACACAATTACAACGAGGTTAATAGAATGTTTAACAAGACTTTAGGTTTCGGTTTATTGGCTGCTGCTTTGATGGTTGCACCTGGTGCGGCTTTAGCTAACAATCAATCTCAAAATAGCAACCAACAAACAGTTCAAAATGGTACAGCAATTGATGGCAGTGTAAACGCTCAGAGTTCTGAATCTCTTAACGTACAAGAGCAGATTCAGAAAACTCGCGAAAAAGTTGGTCGTAGCGGCGGTTATCACGGTGGCTTCGGTCGTCCCAGTCGCCCTAGCTACTGCGGTGGTAGCTACAACGGACAATCCCAAAATTCTTCTCAAGGAACCGCTCAAAACGGTGTGGCTGTAGATTATTCTGACAATGCTCAATCTGGTAGCAGCGTTAGCGATCAAAGACAAACTGCTACTAATAGTCGTACTTGCCGGTAACAGTTAACTGTTATCAGTTGTCAGTTAACTGACAACTGATAACCAATTATAAATTTTTGAGGTTTTAAAAATGCTAAACAAATATACAGCTTTCGGTTTATTGGCTGCTGGTTTAATGATTGCTCCCGGTACGGCGTTTGCTGATTCTCAAAGACAAGAAAACGTACAAATTAATACTCAGCAAGGTAGGGCGATCGGTGGTAGTGTAAATGCTCAAAGTGGAGAAGCTTTGAGTATTCAAGAGCAAGTTAAATTACGTCAGCAGAATGCTTTCAAGCGTTTTGGTCGTAACTGTCCCGGTAGCTATAGCACTCAGTCACAAGCTTCTACTCAAGCATCGGCTCAGACTGGTGGTGCTATAGATTATTCTGACAATGCTCAAGCAACCACTAACGTCAGCGAACAAAATCAAGTCGTAGTATCTAGCACTGGTTGCTATCGTTAAGATTAAGACCTAACCCCCAACCCCTTCTCTGCAAGGGAAGGGGGGCAAGATTTCCATCTAATTACTACAACACACAACAGGCAACACTAATAAGGGTTATAAAAATGATCAAGAAAATTTCTACGCTGGGTTTACTAGCTGCTGCTTTTATCGTTGCACCAAGCGCAGCATTTGCAGGACAAGGAGCTACTCAAGAGACAAACCAAGAAGCTACTGTAATAGGTTCTGGTAGTCGAGTTATTCAAAAAGGTAAACAGGTAAGCATTCAGCGTCAAGAAAGAATAGGTCCCCGCAACCGCAGATGTGGTACAGATTCCCAGTCACAGCATTCAAATCAGCGGATTGACCAAAATGCTGTTGCTGTTGATGGTGGTTTTGTTAACCAAAATGCCGATCAAGTAAACATTCAGCGTCAACTTATTTTAGGTTCTCACTACTGTTACTAATGTTACTAAAATATCTTTTTTAGTTTCAAACAGTCTGCGGTTTGAGAACGGGTGTTACCTAATTCTGATTTTGCCGATTTTCTTAGTTACTAAAATCGGTTTTTTCTATTACTAAAGGTACACAGCCATGTCCGCTAAACAAACGATTTCAATTCTGGCATTATCCGTACTAATGATATTACCTGCTGAAATTGCGACAGCCGGAAATATTAAAGTTCAAAACGGTAATTCTAGGGTAACAATCAATCGCAACGGTGACATAAAAATCAGAAATAGTCGTAGAAGAAGATTGTACCGTCGTCGCGTTAATCGTGGTTCTGCAATTCGCATTCCTTCACGTAGCGTCTACCGCCAAACCATAAAGCAAAGAAGTAATTGCACAACTTACCGCAGCACTCGTAAAAGTGGTTCTGGTAACAATCGTTCTTACGCTCGCACCAGCACAACAACCTGTCAATAATCAAGGATGCAACTATGAAGCTGAAATTACTTTCTCTAAGTTTATTTTCGCTAACTACTGTTTCTTCAATATTTATTCCTTCTTTAAGCAATAAAGCATTAGCGGGATGTAACGCTATTGATGTTAACGTCCAAGTGTCAATCGATGATTCACCAAAAGGACAACAAAGAAACGATGTAACTCAAGAATTTGGCGAAAATTGTAAAGGTACCGTTGGCACTACTGGGGTTTCTACATCAACTCAAGTTTGCAATTCTTCTGACTGCGAACAAACACGAAGTAGCAGGCAACGACTTGATGGAGATCCAAATCGTCGTACTGGTGTTGATACTAATAATATCGGTATTAAAGTAGATGTTCCCGTACACGTGAAAAAGCCAAAAAAACCTACGCCTCCTTCTTTTAGACGGTAAGATTTTTTTGAAATAAAGCTTAATTATTGTCCCCTTAGTGGGGGACTTTTGTCTGTTTAAGAAGAATTTAGGACTTACGCAAGTTGAACGATAAAACTAGTATTTCACCTTCTTTAGATCCCCCCAACCCCCCTTAAAAAAGGGGGGCGCTATTAAGTCCTGGAATTTATAAGAATTATTTATTTTGTAGTTTGTAGGATGTATAACGGCTAAGATAAATTTCAGGGATAACGAAATCATTTGATGTTGCCGTCACGCACCAATTATTAAGGAGTAATTAAGGTAAGTAGGTAGGCATAATTAAATGTAAGATGTCATTGCGAGGAGGAACGAAGCAACCGCAGTGACTGGGATTGCTTCGTTCCTCGCAATGACCAAGCGTATTATATTTATTTGTACTCACCTACTTACTACGAACCTATAAAAATAAATTCGTTTCAATAATAGTATTGTGACTAATAATTTAAAATTGATCGTTGAAAAAATTTTATGAAAAAAATAATTTATATCATATGCACTGCGCTTGCTTTAATTTCGGTTTCCGTAGCCTTTGCAAGTAATTTTGCTAATAATCCCAACAATAACAATAATATGATGAATAGTAATTCAAATAGTTTTACCACCTTTACCAGCAATTCTTCCGGATATCAACGCGGCAAAGTTAGTTTAAATGCTGCGAATCTATCTCAACCACATATTCTTAAAATTGAAACTTCGGCAACTCAGTTAAATGGCAAAATAATTGTCAATGGAAAAGTTGTTAAAAACCTGAGCAATCAAAAAACTGAAATTGATTTATCCCGTTATTTATCGGTAGGAGAGCATAAAGTGCAAATATCTGCAAGCTATTCTCCTGGTATATCTCCGATAAAAGTTGAATTTAATGCTCCGAATAGCAATGTTACTCAGCAAACTAGCGGTAATGGTATATTAAATTACCAATTAGAGGTTTCTGTTAGGGAATAGAGAACAGGGAATAGGGAATAGGGAATAATATTAGTTATTGAAGCCTATAATCCTTATTTCTACTGAGGTAAATGCTTTCTTATTTTCTGATGTAGCGGTTTATCTAAGGATTATTCTTCAATTGGAACGAACGGAGGATCGTAAGCAGGAGAATGTCTCGTTTACTAATGTTACAGCAATTCTTGAAACTCAAAAGAAAATCATGGAGGGTAACTTAATATTGTTGCTGTCTTCAAATTGAATTCTATTCTATCCGCTTAGAGCGCTTGAAATCGTCTAATTTTTCTACTAATACCTTAGAAGAAACTATGGGCACTCGGCAGTTTGCAGTTGAGTTTCCAAATTAGCACGTATCCATAATTCTGCTATAGACCAAACCCAGAATTTATCTGCTGCTTCCGCAAAATTATCGTGTTTATGAGTGACAATTGCATCTAGTTGCTGATAGCTAGCACAGATAAATTCAACAGCAGATTCAAAATCTTTAATCGGTGATAAACGTGCTTGCTGTAAAATATCTTGGTTTACGGAACAAACTTTAATTTTTTCTTCCAACCAATTAATTACCATTTCAGTAACTTTCTTACTTTGTAAATGATTGAGATAAGTGTATATTTTTTCCCATCCAACATCTGTTATATACATTTGAATCCAAGGGTTTACTTTATCTAACAATTCTCTAACATCTGTTACGGTATTACGATTCATTAAAGCTTCCAAAATTAGGTCAGCATCAACTAAAATCCTAATCACTTTTAATCTCCCCGATAAAGCGTTATATATTGCTGTAAGTGAGACTTTAAACTTTATATTCTCATGTTTTACAGCATGAATAGTTGTATATACAAATTGCTCTCACAGTTTTTCTGATTTCTACAAATTATTTAACTAAAAATATTTTCTTATCTTTAAAATAAATAGCAATATAAATCTATTGACAAAACTAATAGATTATGGTCTGTCAATAAACACTTTTTATTTGACGACAAATAAAATAAGTAGTTCCATATTTTTTATTCAATACAACTGATAAAAATCACGACTCAATTAACTATTATTAATTTAATAATATCTATCTCAAAGTAGATGATTTATAATGATTTATCCTTAAGTAGCAGATAATAAAGCTGTCCATTGGTGACTGTTACCCCAGCGCGATCGCCTGCAATTTTTCCGGTTCCCAGGAAGTAATCAACTCTACCCGCAGTTTTGATCGCACCACCTGCATCTTGGTCTAAAACATAACGGCTGACAGTACGGTGTTTCAGATCGCCGTTGTCTGCGGCAAAGGGAAAATGACCGCGTATCAAGGCTAATGCTCCGGGAGGCATCAAGGATTTATCTGTAGCAATTGAACGTTCGGGGCTTAATCCCACTTGGATAGAACCTTGTGCTGGGGCACCTTTATTTTCCTGGAAAAATACAAAACTGGGGTCGCGAGGAATGTAAACGTCTAATTTTTTCGGGTCTTTTTCAAAGTATTCTAAAATTGTCGGCATGGTGACACCACTCGATGGTAATTCACCGTCATCAATTAAAGCTTTTCCGATGCTTTGGTAGTTATGAGCGACATTTCCCGCAAAACCTACGCTGGTTTGAGTACCATCGAGCAGTCGCAGTTTAGCTGAACCTTGAATTTGCATCAGGTATGGTTCGAGACGGGATTTAAACCAAAATAATTCTAAACCCTTTAATTTTCCTTCTCCACCTTGCAAACCATCAGCACCTTCTAAATCCAAACGTGTGGGATGAGGTCTTTGCCACTCTTTTAGATCGGGTGGTATAGCATAAATAGGATAGCGGTATTCTGCTGTTTGTTCGCGACTAGCTATATAAAGCGGCTCAAAATAAGCGGTAAATAAGACTTTTCCTTTTTGATCGTTGCCTACCGACTGATAAAAAACAAACTCTTCGGCAACAGCTTGATTTAATTCTGCTGCGGATTTTGATGACAGCAGCAATTGACGAAACCTTTGTAAACTCTGGATTACTCTTTCTCTACTGATTCCGGGTACTTTATCTTTGTTATATCTTTCATACGTCTTCTTGGCAGAATTGGTTTGTAAATATCGCAAACTATTATCTATAGAATTAATAAGAATTTTTTTATCCGCTTGCTGACTACTTTCTCCCCAGATTTGCTCATCAAAGCAAGAAGTATCACCTTCACAACACGGGAAAGGCGGTTTTTTTGTTGCAATTAATGGCGGTATTTCTGGTTTTGGAGTTTTAATCGATACTGGTAATTGCCATCTCTTTAATTGACACTCTAAAGGACTAAGTAATAAACGTCCGAGAGGGCTAACGGTTATTAATAAAGCGAGTACTGGTAAAGCGACTGGAATTATCGCAAGTGACTTTTTCATTTGTAAATCTCAAAATCAAACTTATTCTAAACCACAGTTGCAAGAATCTATGATTTAATAAGATTTTGAAACGCTTTTTATGCTGTCGCTCTTGACGAGGTTATTGAGTGTTTAACAAAAAATTTTTCCATGAAAACTCAAGGTATCTGTGACTTCATTCTGGAACAGCTTAAACAACAGATAGGCTTGAATACACATAGTCAAGTTTCTGTCAATGCGTTAGTCCTGTCTTAGCTTGATTGTGTAATTTGATTTGACGATGTTAAGATTCAGACTAAGCCTTGAATCCTACAGCAAATAAAAAGCATTTAAATCGCAATGAATCAGCAAATAAAGAGCAAGGACGTAGCGCCTTCTTCGTCCTCACGTTCTAACCCAGTCCTCCTTGAATACACAATCAACGATAATATTCAACCCATTAAAAAAGAATGTGAATTACTTGTCATAGCTTGTGACCCCAGAAACTTGTATAACATTTGTGATTACACGACTGAAGAACTCGCTATATTTAACAAGTTGAAAAATTTTACATTCCATACCTCGCTACTTAAAGTCCAAATCAATAATCCACCTTCCCAGCCAGTAACATATCCTGGTATCTTTGCTCCGAAAGTATTGGAGCAAATGGATGGAAGTGTCTATGCATATCGTAATGAATCCGCCAAGCAATTTGGATCTAAGCTTGCGAATGAGATGGCGTATAACTTGGTAACTGTCTATCAATTGCAAGGCGAAGCAGAGACAGCATTGTCCCCCAGCGAGTTTGAGAAAATACTTAAACAGCAATTGACAGACAGCAACTGGTGGCCATTCTCTACCGAATACGAAGTACTGAAAACCTTTACTACGCCTTACTTTGATCACTTCTCTAATGAAGGCTTGTTCGAGGAAAAGTTACCTTGGAAGATTCTGAATTTGCAGGGTAAAAATAAGACCTTGTATGTGCATGGATTCACTTGTTTTGAATCGGTCTTGCATTGCTGGGATTACGCCGAATTAGTGCTGAATTTTGTGGGCAGTGCAGAAAAACCCTTACCAATTGAGTTAAATGCGCCTATTGTAATCCTGGGCGCTGGTGTTAGCGGTCTTTTGTTTGCCACTAGGCTAAAGAGGTTGGGATACACGAATATAGAAATTTTGGAATCAACCGACCGATACTGTGGAAAAAGTGGAAAAACCTATACCATCACTAAAAACGAACCTTATCCACCCAAATCACCAGAGGATACGGTTTGTGAGTTAGGCACATGTTATTTATCGCCAGCCTACGATCATCTGATTGAGGATCTCAAGGAATTTTTTGTGGACAACGCTCGAATTAATTTCGGTGAAGGTGAACCGAATTTTAGAGGAATTGTCATCAAAGGGGAATTTGAAGAGCCTTATATTCCTGAAAACGCGATTATTTCACAACAAGAGTATATCCTTTTGAAGGCTAAAGCCTTACTAAATCTCGATCCAGATGTTGCGCCAGAGGTTGTAATGTCTAAAATTGCTTTGGCACTCGCCAAGTACAGTGTTCTTCATTGGAAAATCATGGGTTCACAAACGCCGATGCCACTGAACCCACCAGAGGAACTGCGGAATAAAACCTTTTATGAGTTCTTGGATGAAAACGGACTACTTTCCCTTGTGGGCATGATGCAGTATATCTATTCTGTGCAGGGGTATGGTGTGATGACAAATATCCCCGCTTATTATGGCTTAACCTGGATCACACCTATCGTGATCCAAACGATTCTGCTCGATAATTTCGACCCTGAAGAAATACCCGTTGTGACTGCATTGGAAAAGGGTTGGGCCGCTCTTTGGGATCAAATAGTAACACAAGGAGAACTTAATATTACCTATTTGGCGAAGGCTACATCCATTAGACGATAAGTAGTTAGGAGTTACCAATTACCAATTACCAATGCCCAATCCCCCATGCCCATCAAATTATTCATTCATATTACGATAAGTTGCGACGGCAGAAGGAGAAATGCGGTTGAGGTAGCGGAAAATCCAGTATTTGAAAATAGTATCTAGAATAACTGGGAATGTGGCAATAAATAAGAAGATGAAATCGTGATTTGCTGGTAAACCCCAATGATGGGATACACTTTCTAAAATTACTTCCCAACCGTGAGGAGAGTGGAAACCAACAAATATGTCGGTAAATAGAATAATAATAAATGCCTTGGCGCTATCGCTTAAACCATATACGACATAATCAAAAAATTCTTTCAGAACGGCAATTTGTGGCTTACTAAATACCAAAAAACATATAAATACAACTACGGAAATCATATCTGCAAAAACATTTTTAATCGCATTTCCGCTCATTCTGCGATATTCTTCTGCAATCTCAGATGCTTTTTCTTTAACTTCTTGTTCTATTTCTTCTTCTGTCTCTCGTGGAGAAAGCGAAGGTACACTATTAATTAAAGCTTGAAATTTAATTTTTTCTTCAAACCTCTGTAATTCTTCCAGCGCTTCTTCTTCCATTTCATAATTAATAAATAATTGCGTTTCTTCGCTACCTCTAAAATGTTCGACGATTGGACCGACAAAAAGTGCTTTTGATAATTGATGACTTAATATAGGTACTATAATTAGTAATAATAAAAATCTAACCGAAATAATAGTTCTTCTTTGAGACTTGCGGAATTTGTCCACAATATCTTGTTCTGCGTTTGGATCTAATTCAACTTGCAACCGATTGAATGTATTGAAAATAGAACGAGGTAATACTCCTGTGGTATTTACCTTACCTCTTGGCTGGTTAGGCGATCTATTTTTTGCTGCATCTTCACTTTTTGCTTGAACTATTTCCGATTCGATTCTTGGTATAATCTTGGAATATTGATTAGAAGTTCGATCGGAAGCTTGATTAGAAATTTGTTCGGGAAATTCAACTACATCAGTTCGAGGTGAAATTTCTTCTAAAAATGGTGTAGTATATTTAGCAACTATTTCATCGATCAATCTTAACTTTTCTAAAATTAGTTCAGAACTAGGATATTCAACATCAAACTTATTAGATCGTTTTTTATTTAATTCGCTTAGTAAATAACGAGTAGCTTTAAACTCCGTCAACCTCATTCTGACAATTCTTAAAAGTTTTTTGAGGTCTAACTCAAAATAATCCATTACACTGCTGCTATAAGCGACAGAATTAATATCTATTTTTTTACCATTAAAACGTTCATCTTCGATTGCCTTAATTTGTAATGCTGCATTATAAGCTTCATCCAAAGAGCGTTCCTGGGTTCGCAAGTACCACTGGTAAACTGTTACTAAATATGAGTAAATTTTTTGGCTAACGGCAAAGTTTTTCATTTTAATTCATTTAAACTAATTATCTAGCTTTTTAGTGGTTCTTAAAAGAGGCGTTAACGCTGTAAGATATCTTAACAAAATCATCGGAAGACAGATTGTGCTAAATCATTCTCTTTGGATTGTAGGTCCTAGCCGTAGTGGTAAAACGGAACGTTTGGTGCAGCAATTTTGTATTTGGGTAGACGATCGCAATAATCCTAAAGATAGATTTTATACCGATAACCCATCACAAAAAAATACGATACGCATACCAAAAAGCCTTTATCCGCAACATAACGAACTCGGAGTTTTAGTGTTTGCTGCCAATGGGGATAATCGCCGAGAGTTAGCAGATAAAATTGTTACCGCTACCTGGGGGAAATATCCGGTGATAGCGAAAACTCCTTTAGGTTTTTTTCAAGATGAGGTGATATTATTTTGGCCCCTTTTGACAGAATCCTTGAAAATAAAAGCGCAATTTCCGGTAAGATTGCGTCCAGAAACCGAACAGGAATTGGCAACTAAGCTGTGGCATTCTCGATTGGATGAAGAAATTTTGCGTAGTGTCGGGATGAATCAGTATCGTTTAGTACGCCGTATCCTTGATTTAATGCAATTAGCAGCTTTAAGTGGAACACCATGCGAAGATATTGCTCAAGTTTTGACAAAAGTAGTATCGCAACAAGATAATTTTACTAATTTAGAACCAGATTTTGTTGGTTCTTTGTTGTTGGATTGGCGTAAATGGTGTTTGGATAAGGGTTTTTTAACTTACGGAATTATAACGGAACTTTACGGTCAATATTTATTATCGGATAATAATTACGTTAAGCGACTCAAAAAACGCTATCAAGCAGTTTTAGCGGATGACGTACAGGATTATCCGGCGCTGATGCGTCAATTATTTGAGTTAATTCTTGATGGTGGTGTGGGAGCTTTCAGCTATAACCCTGACGGTATAGTGCGTTTGGGATTGGGAGCAGATCCAGATTACATGGAAGGGTTAGCAGAAAATTGTCAGACGGAAACTTTGACTCAAACGCCGATTTTATCATTGTCAGATATGCTTTCAAACTCGATGACGCAACTGGTAAGGGAGCCAATGACGCTTTTGAGTTTACCTTCTGCGGTGCAGTCAATTCAAACCACTTCCCGTGCTTCATTATTGCAAGAAACCGCAGAAACCATAATTCAAACAGTCAAATCCGGGATAGTGCAGCCCAGAGAAATAGCCATAATTGCCCCTGGTTTAGATGCGATCGCGCGTTATTCGTTGATAGGAATTTTGAGTAAAGCCGGGATTCCGGTTGATTCGCTGCAAGACAAACGCCCTTTAATTGGTTCCCCGCTTGTTCGTGCTTTACTAACTTTGATAACCATTATTTATCCGGGTTTGGGGCGTTTGGTAGATAGAGATGCGATCGCAGAAATGTTGGTAGTATTAAGCAACAAATCCGATAATAACTATTGTATCGATCCGGTACGCGCTGGATTAATTGCAGATTATTGTTTTCAACCCCATCCAGAAAATCCTAATTTGCTAGATGTCGATTTATACGATAGGTGGGATAGATTGGGTTACGGAGCCACAACCGCTTATAGAAAGATATTAGAGTGGCTGGAAAGACAGCGTTTAAAATACGAAAAGCGTCAAATTCCCAACCCAGTTTTCTTTTTATATGACGCAATTGAATATTTCATGTCTGATGTGAGCGATTCTAGCTACGAACAACTCGCCATTTTGCGGCAATTACTAGAAACCGCTCAGCATTATTGGGAAATTGATACTAGATTAAGTCAGTATAATTCTAGTCAAATTGACTTTGATTCCTTGCAGTCTGCGGTAGAGGGAGAAGGTAAAGTAGTAACACAGCAACAAAGTAAAACAAAAACCATCACCGAATTTATCACGTTACTACGACAGGGAACCGTCACCGCCAGCCCTTATCCCATACGTCCCATCGGTAACTTAGCGAACGCGGTAACATTAGCGACAATATTTCAATACCGTTCCTTGCGTCGTTTTCATCGCTGGCATTTTTGGTTAGATGCAGGTTCCCCACTGTGGAATAAAGGAGGTGCAGCAACCTTATTTGGTTCGATGTTCTTTCTACAAGATAGATTTGCTCAACCTTGGGATGCTGAAGATGAGAAATTAGCAGAAGACGAGCGATTAGAAAGGATTATCGCGGATTTATTAGCTCGCGTTTCCGATAAGATTTACTTGTGTCACAGCGAATTAGCAGTAAACGGGCAAGAGCAGCTTGGTTCGCTGCTGCCTTTGGTGAATGCTTGTGTCGGAGCAGACAATGAACAATGAACAATTATCAATTATCAAATTGTAGGGGGTGTGACGTGAATAGTAATTATCAAGTTAAAGCAATATTTTTGTAGCGTCACGCATTATTAAGTTTACGAAGATTATCAATTGACTGAAATATTTACTCGCTTCGAGTCACATGATTTTTAAATACAATTTATTTTAAGTTCTCCTATCAACTACTGACTACCATTTTTCTAACATCAGCCCATCAACATAGCTAAAGTCCGAATCATCCGTTACCAAAAGCCAACTATGTTCTAAACATTGGGCTGCAATCCAAACATCGTTCATGGGTATTGGTCGCCCTTTTCGCTTCAATGATAATCTAGTTCGAGCATACACTGCTGCCGTTTCTCTACCTAACGATACAGTCTCGCATATTTCAATAAACTCCAAATAACGTGGCAGATTTTTCAAAGAACGATTTGAATTTTCTGCTCCAAACAATAATTCACCCATAACAACAGTTGGTAAAATTACTTTTGGCAATGCTAATACGTTAGCTACAACAGTTTTATCACCATTTAAGAAACGTACTGCAACAGAAGTATCTAAAGCGACATTACCATTCATTTGTATCTACCTGCTCAAACTCTGTGGCGATCGCCTGGTGTAATTCTCCAGCTTCAGAATCGCTTAAAATTCCAGCAAACTTAGCTAAAGGATGTTCCTCTTGGGATATTGCATTCGCTTCTGGTAACTGACGTAGAAAACCGGAAATCACATCTGAAAGGGAGAGTTGTTGTTGCTGTGCCCAACGTTCTGCTTTCTGAAGCAAAGATTCATCAATATCTAATGTAATTTTAGTGGTCATAACGGTGCATAGTTTTAACTTATTTCATTTTATCGTTTGAGATTACGTAAGTGCTACAAATATCTGCTCTTTGTAATATATTTAGAGATATGAAATTACGTTAAGCTTACGCGAGAACAAAGTCTAACCGATTAAGAGCTAATAAAATTTTGTTGATTTAATAAATAATGTCATAAATATGCAACGCCTTAACCTTAATTTTACGATATTACGATGGATGTTTGATAATTTAATTGCTTTAATATTTATTGGCAATAAAGTAGATTTAGAATTGGGATTGCCACCGGAGCTAAAAGAAATTAGTGTAAAAAAATATCCAGAAGTTAGAGGACGTGTAATAGCTTTTAATACAGCCGTTCGTTTTGATAGAAGCGTCGAATTAGTTTTATCAGCGGATGATATCAACGTACTTTATGCAGAAGTTTATCTAGAATATTTAAGAAGACCTATAAAACATAAAGCTTTTGAGTCGTTAGATTGCTTTGATATTAAAAATAATGAAGTTCTTATTTCCGAAATATCGCCTTTTTTATTTTTTACATCTAATAAATCTCTAATTAATAGACGAGCAGTGAAATTTGCAATAGAAAACGGTAAACTAATTGAATATCGTAGATTCATTACCGTATTCAGCAAAAATATTGACAATTCTGAATATCAGCTTGTTAAAAAAGGTTTTTCATCAGGTCTGATTCATTTTATTATTGGTTCACAAACGACCGATAGTAGAAATTCATTACAATCAATAAGGAAAAAGATCGGAAAAGAACCAAGTCCTATTATCAAAAATTTAAAGTCAATTCGAGCAATAGATAATAAATTGATATTACAATCATGATTATAATCTACAAATTCGCTGCTTTTTATCTTTAAGATAATACAACGGCAATATTGGGGAGGAAAATTTACACTGCAATTTACCTCCCCTACTTACCACTAACTTTTTCAGAGCGATAAATCGCTTACTACTAACTAAAATCTAGGTACTGATTTTCGGTTTCTGATAATAACCTAAAACTTTTTTCACATAATCAGCAGTAAAACCACTATTACAGCCTTCGTATTTACCAGTCATCCACCAACAGGCTGTACGACTCACGGCTTGTGTTTCATTATTATTTGTCGCTTCTAATTGCCCTTTTAACTCTCGTTGTACGACACAATTAACAACTTGACGTGCTATTTGAGGATTATTTTCAAACTCTGCTGGTGAAACTTCTTTTTTCAAACAAAATTTTGACCAGCTTTTCAAAGTTTCTGGTTTAACTTGCCATTCGCTGTAATATCCATCATTTACTTTTCCTGTTTTTGGTGCAGCCATTCGCAATGCTTCTACCATTGCTGCAACTTGAGTATTTAAGGATGGCTGTTGTGCTTGTACAGTCATTGGTAACAGCCCTAAAGTAACAATTACACCACTAAGTAGAAATTTCATCGCATTCACCTGGTTACAAACAGGGATAAGGATACAACATTATCCTAAAAATTCCATCTACCGAAAATAGTAGGTGATGTTTGTAGATGATGCTTTACCCTGTTGCTGTGGTGACTTCCAACCCGCTCTAAAATTACCTATAAAAATTCCTTTTTTCTACCTTCTCTTCCCACTCTTCCCCCTCCCCCCTCTCTTCCAGCATGCCTTCTTATTCCCCTACAGCATCCAAATTAACAACCTCCGCACCAAGGTTTTTTAAATCTATGTCAGCTAAAGGTGTTTTACTACGGTTAATAGTAAAAACTGCTCCTTCTGATTTACCGTCATTTTTATTCTTAAATTGAACTACATAGGTCATTTTCTTCTTTTTAAAGGCTAATGGTAATAAACCTAAAGGACCAAATACAAGTGTAGTCCAGATTGCTGTATTACCAAGACGCTTAGCGGATTTGCTTCGTTCAACTTTTTCAATCGCGCTTGCTGAAATTACTTGATTAGCTGTTTGGTTGCTAGCCTTTTTCATGGTTATGTTAATCTTGCCACTCTCAATAGTTACATGACATTTATCCATATCCCCTTGAACCTTGTTAAAACACTTTCCCTCATAGCTTCCAGCCAAGGCGACAGTGGGAAGCATTGAAGCAAGAGTTGTCAGTGTTATTAGAGTAAAAGCGGTAATTGATTTATTCATTCTGTGTAGTAAAGATACTGTGAAAAGAATATGCTTATAGTCGGTTAAATTACTTAATCAAATCAAGTGTTTAAAGTGTCAATTGTAATGATGTTTTCGGCAATATTAATAGCTGTAAACTGACTTGTTATGCGGCATTAAATACTTGTACGGAAGAAAGTAGGAATTGGGGAGTAGGGTAAAATATTTTAAATATGCAAAACCCCTCTCGAAAACCAGAGAGGGGTTAAAGTTAATCTTTACTAATTATTGAACGGTTTCTCTAATTCCACATTTGCAGGTTGAGAAATAATTCAAATTATAAACAGCGTTAAATTACATAGTAATTCAAGAAATTTGGAACAAGAAACTTACCAAATCCCCTTTACCCATACTTATTCTGTCTCCAGGTCGCAAGCGGTGACGATTCCCTGGCAGCAAGGACATTCCATTGACGTAGGTGCCGTTAGAACTGCCGACATCTTCTATGTAATAAGCATCACCTTCAACTCGAATATCGGAATGAATCCGCGACACAACTTCCGAGTTTTCAAATCCAGAAATATCAATGTCGGGGGGAACGCGATCGTTTGCTTTACCGATATGAATTACAGAAAGGTTTTGCGGCAATTCGATTTGCGTATCACTTTTAATGTGAACCAAGCGAGCGCTTACCTGCTGTAATTGAGTTCTTGAAGGAGAAGGGTTTGCTGCCGGTGCCGGTGCAGGTGCGGGAACGGGAACGGGAGCGGGTTCGGGAACGGGAACGGGTTCGGGTTCGGGTGCTGTTGCAGTTTCCGGTTCTGTTGCAGTTTCCGGCTCTATTGTTAAATCTGGTAATGCTTCAAAGAAAGAAGCTTCTTCCTCTTCTTCTGAAGCAGGTGCAGGTTCGGCAACGTTTACGGGAGGTGGTGTAACTGCTCTTTGTGGAGTTGCGATTTCTTGTTCTCCACTTACAGGTTCGGAGGGTACCGTTGGTGGAGGGCTACCTTCGGTGGAAGGAGTTCCTAATCCTTGGGGCATTGCTACTGCTGTTGGTGGTAAAGACGAAGCTTCTACGGGGTTTAGGTTAGCAGTTGCTGGATCGCCAGTATGCGTTACTTCTACTGGAGTATCTGGAGCAACGGTTGGCTCTACCCCGGAATTGGTCGTGCGTAAATTATAGCCACACTGTCCGCAAAAAGACGCATCAGCCTGTACGGTTGCCCCGCAGCCCGGACAGCTAGTAGTTGCCGGGAGGGGTGTATAGCAAGCTTCGCATTGGACAGCGCCATCTGGGTTGGGATGATTGCAGTTAGGGCAAACAATCATGGAATTAAACCTTTTTTCAAGTTCATCGTAAAAGAGTGCTGGCAAGCAGACGAGCATCTGTCAATTAATTTTGGATTTTGGATTTTGGATTTTGGATTGTCCTCATCAATTGCAGGATTGGGGCTTAAAGATTTTAGATTAACGATTTTAGATTTATCACCTAGTGGCTCGAAACCATTCGTAATTCAATCCAAAATCTGTCGATGCTTAGTTTGGGGGAAGAACATCTACACCCCCAACTTTCTGCAAAACAAAAGCATCCGTTGTTAAAATCTAAAATCTAAAATTTTTCAG
Source organism: Calothrix sp. CCY 0018 (assembly GCF_963920925.1). Taxonomy (NCBI): domain Bacteria; kingdom Bacillati; phylum Cyanobacteriota; class Cyanophyceae; order Nostocales; family Calotrichaceae; genus Calothrix; species Calothrix sp. CCY 0018. The sequence goes on from NZ_CAWUDI010000024.1 coordinate 98,847, forward strand.
TCGCTTTTGATTTTAACAATTACTTACAATTTCGCAGTTAAACTTTGATTTCCGCACCAGCGGCTTCATCTAAAAGCCACCAAAGTTCTTTTTGGGGTTGAATCAAACGAGAAGGGTAAGTAGTAACGGAAGCTTCTGGTGCGAAAACTTGAGCTAGGGCTGGCCTTTTATTTTCACCTGCAACCAAAAATATCACGCATTCAGCAGCGTTAATAAATGGATAAGTGAAGGTTAGACGCACCGAACTATCTTTGTTGCCTACTGTAACTAGCTTATCGGTAACTTTCAATGCCTCTGTGTTAGGAAACAAAGACGCGGTATGAGCATCATCGCCCATTCCCAACAAAATAACGTCAATTGCCGGAAATTCGCCTTTCTTAGCATCAAACAATTTCTGTAAATCTTGTTCGTACAAAGCGACTGCTTCGGAGGGGTTAGGTGCATCAGTAGGCATTGCGTGGATATTTTCTGCTGGAATATCAACTTTATCCAACCATGCAGTACGCGCCATCAGCTGATTGCTATCAGCATGATCTGCTGCAACATAACGCTCGTCACCCCACAGCACATGAATTTTATCCCAAGGCAGTTGTTGTTTACCCAACGCTTCATACAAAGGTTTGGGAGTGCTACCACCAGACAACGCAATAGTGAAACGTCCGCGTTGTTGAATGCATGGTTCTACTTTCGACAAAATTAGAGAAAGCGCCCGCTCTACCAACGCCTTCTTATCCGCTAATACTTCAACTTTTTTATTCATCAGCTTCCTTCACAACCTTGCTCACTTCTGGGATAACAATACCGTTGATATCAAAATTTTGCTTCTTACTTGTGAAACTTTTAAGAACTGTTAGTTGTTAGTGGTTAGTGGTTAGTGGTTAGTAGTTAGTTGTGTTCAAACATCTCCCCATCTCCCCATCTCCCCGTCTCCTTGTCCCCCCATCCCCCTACTTTCCTACAAATATCTCTCCCCATTCCGGAATGGCTTCTCGCTGTGCGGCTTGTAGTTGCTTAATTCCTTTTTCGGCGCAATCTAATAAGTTATTTAATTGAGTGCGGCTGAAGCTACCTTCTTCTGCTGTTCCTTGAACTTCGATAATTCCGCTGTGTTGATTCATTACCACATTGAAGTCTACCTCAGCAGCTACGTCTTCGGGATAGTTTAAATCTAAAAATGCTTCTCCTTCCAATAAGCCTACGGAAACGGCAGCGATTTGTCCAATTAATGGCGATCGCTCTAAAACACCTTCTTGGATCAATTTAGAAATGGCGATCGCTAATGCCACAAATCCACCAGTAATTGCTGTGGTACGAGTTCCAGCGTCGGCTTGCAGTACGTCTGCATCTACCGTTAATGTACGTTCACCCAAGGCTTCAAAATCTAAAGCTGCTCGTAAACTGCGTCCGATCAAACGCTGAATTTCTTGGGTTCTTCCAGATAATTTAAAGGTTTCTCTTTGGTGTCGCTGTTGGGTTGCTCCGGGTAACATTCGATACTCGGCAGTTAACCACCCTTTACCGCTATCCATCAGAAATCTTGGAACACCTTCATTGACGCTAACGGTACAAAGTACTTGAGTTTCACCGCACTTTGCCAGAACCGAACCAGCAGCATAGCGGGTAAAATCTTTTACAAAAATAACTGGACGCAGTTCATTAGCCTTTCTACCATCCGGACGCTGCCACACCATTGCGATTGCCTCAATTTTCCCATAATGTTACCAGGGAATGGGGAATGGGGAGATGGGGAGATGGGGAGATAGGGGGACAAGGGGACAAGGAGACAAGAACAATTTTAACCTTTGACCTTTGACCTTTGACCTTTAACCTAATCTATGTCATCGTCTCCACCAGAAATAATCACAAATAGAAATAAGTAAGATTCCCATGCCCAAAAATATCCAGTAGGGCATATTCGCTGGATTGAACAGCATAATTTTTCGCAATCAATTATATTTAGATGGCAATTATAGCGCTTTTCATTTGAGTGCAATACACTTGGCGAACGTCACCCCGCCGTATTGCTTTCCTCTCCTTAACAAGGAGAGGGGAAAGGGGTGAGGTAAAAATGTATTCTATCCAACTGAAAACCGCTATATAACTGTAAATAGAAGATACCGTAACGCACCATCTTAATGATGTTATTATCCGCGAATACCATTTACGTAAGCAGCAGTTAAAGAGTGCTGCGGTGCGGTAAAAATCTGCTCAACATTACCATATTCAATTAATTGTCCCACTTCTGCTTGTACCCAAAACAGGGCAGCGTAATCGCCAATTCGTTTAGCTTGAGCGAGGTTGTGGGTGACAATTACCACTGTGTAACGTCCTCGCAGACTGGCAATTAAATCTTCAACTACGCCACTAGAAATGGGATCGAGGGCACTACAGGGTTCATCTAAAAGTAAAACTTCTGGTTGCAAAACCAAAGCACGGGCAATACATAAACGCTGCTTTTGTCCGCCAGATAAAGATAAAGCAGAAGTATGAAGTCGATCTTTGACTTCGTTCCATAATCCGACATCTTGAAGCGTGCTTTCAATCAGTAATGCCAGTTGTTCGCGATTTTTGATTCCATGTTCCTGTAGCGGAAATGCTAGATTCTTCCAAATTGAAAATGGGAAAGGATTGGGCTTTTGAAAGATTGTACCAACACGCCGACGTAGTGCGATCGCATCTATTTGCTCCGATAAAATTTCCACAGAATCTAAGCGAATGCTTCCCGAAACTTTGGTTTGGGGTATCAAATCAGTTAAGCGATTCAGACAACTTAAAAAACTGCTTTTGCCACAGCCAGAAGGACCTACTAATGCGGTAATTTTACCTGCCTCAATTGGCATGGTGATATCTGTAAAAGCAGCTTTTTTACCGTAATACAAACTCAGTTGCTCAGTTTGCATTGCAGGTAAAGATGAACAAGAATGTCGGCGTTGAAATTTATTCACGAACGGGTAATTCTCCGAGCTAACCAAAACTGGGTTGTCCAAGTTGCCATACCATTCACCAATATCAATAAAATTAATAGCACCAAAGCAGAAGCGTAGGCATTATTATCCCCCCCAGCCACATTCATTGATAAATCGAAAATGTGAATCGATAGCGATCGCCCGGAATCTAGTAATGATTCTGGCATTCGATCTACATAACCACTGGTAAAAATTAATGCTGCTGTCTCGGCGATCGCTCGTCCAATTCCCAGCACCAAACCCACAATTAACCCTGGTGTTGCTGCTGGTAATAGCAGTTTCCTAATGGTAGTAGTGCGTGATAATCCCAAAGCGGCAGCCCCCAATCGATAATCAGCCGGAACAGCCCGAAACCCGGCTTCTGTGGAGCGAATTAGTATAGGTAAAACCATACAAGCCAAAGTCAAACCACCCGACAAAATCGAAAAGCCCAATCCCAGCTTAATCGAGAAAAAGGCGTTGCCAAACAAACCAAAGACAATAGAAGGTACTCCTGCCAATACATCCAAACTGCGACGCACCAAGCGCCCGAACAAACTTTCAGCGTTTGTAAACTCGGATAATAGTATAGCAGTACCAACACCAAGGGGGAGAGAAACCGCCATACAAACCCCCAATATCAGACAAGTAGAAACCAGAATCGGCGCAATTCCGCCTTCACGTCCTGCATTTCGAGGTGCAGCTGTCAAGAACTCCCAAGATATTTGCCCTACACCGTGCCAGACGATATCGCTTAAAATCCAGCAGAAAACGGCAGTCACAAATAAAGCGATCGCCCAAAAAATCAGGCTAGGTAGTAGCAACTGAATTTTTGATTTACCCATAATTTTTAACCATAAATATCTCTCCGACTTATACCTTCGGCAACGGCTACCAGTAAAACGATGGCTATCATCAGCAACAAACCGCTAACAAAAAGTGCCGAACGGTGATTTCCTGTAGCATAAGCCATCTCTAAAGCGATATTGGCAGTAAGAGTACGCACGGGATCGAATAAGCTGCTGGGTGTTTGCACAACATTGCCACAAACCATCAACACTGCCATTGTTTCTCCAATAGCGCGTCCCGTTCCCAGAATCAAACCAGTAAATAAACCAGATTTAGTCGCAGGTAAAACAACACCCCGGATTGTTGCCCAGCGAGACAATCCCAAGGCTGCTGCACCCCGGACATATTCAGTGGGGACTTCAGAAAAACTTGCCTCTGCTGTCAAGGCGATCGTTGGCAATATCATTAATGTCAAAATAGCGATTCCTGCCAAAAGGCTGGTTCCCGGTGGTTGGAGTTTGCCAATTAGTGGCACAAGCACGACTAAACCCCAGAAACCGTAAACTACAGAAGGAATGCCTGCTAGTAATTCAATTAACTGCCGATAAAATTTAGCTATGAAAGGAGGTGCATAATATTGACAAAATATTGCCGAGCCAATTCCTAAAGGTGCAGCAAATACTACGGAACCGAGTGTTACCAAGAAACTTCCCCACAGCATCGGCATCAAGTTATAGAATCCTTGAATTGGATTCCAAGATGGATCGTTGACAAAACGCAACCATCCTACCTGTTGCAGTATTGGCAATGCTTCAAGTAATAAAAATCCCGTAATTAAGATAACAATAATACCTGTGACTAAAGCTAATAGCCGTAATATCAACAGTAAAACGAAATCACTTTGAGATGGGGACAAAATCCTGGTTTTTAATAATGTCATGGACTTGTGGCGACTGTGCAAACTCGATAAATTCTCGATCTAATCCTTGCGGCTGGGTTTTAGTAACCAAATTCAGAGGACGGGAAAGGGGAAACGTCCCATTTTGGATATTCTCTGTAGTAGCCTCGACTTGATTCAAGGGCAATAACTCGATCGGAAGATTGTTGTTGATACTAACTTCAGCCGTGCCAATTGATACGTAACCAATCGCGTTAGGATTACCTGCGACTGTCTTAATCCCCTGTTGATTGTCCCCAATAACAACCGATGATTTGATATCGCTATTTTTGAGTTTGAAGTAATCAAGAAACAATTCTAGAGTAGAACGTCCCTCAGCTTTATTGACAACTGTAATCGGTGCATTTGTACCATTAACCTGTTGCCAATTGTTAATCTTACCAGTATAAATATCAATAACTTGCTGATTTGACAGGGATTTTACTGGATTTTCTTGATGCAAAATAATCCCAATTCCATCACGGGCTATAGAAAAAGCTTGTAAATCTTTTTCTTCATCTTTGAGGTTACGAGATACCATACCAATATTGGCAACTCCTGTACGAGCATCGGCAATACCCCGAGATGAACCTCCTGTTTGCACATCTACTCGTACATCAGGATGCTTAGATTCAAATTTTTTTCCAATTTCTGCTGCCAAGGGTGCGACTGTACTAGAGCCTGTTAAAATTAATTTTCCCTGTAATCGATCGTTTGGTAGATTAGATGTTTGTGAAGGTTGGGTACAAGCTTGCAGCCCCAAGCAAATTGCAGAACCGATAGCAATAAATGCTATGGTTTTGAGTTGTTTGATTGAGAAATTCATTTAATAATATAGACTTCTCCGAAATTTATATGATTTTAATTTTACACACATACCGAACCCCCTACACCTTATCTATAAGTGAAGGGGGATAAAAAAGCTTCTCTGCGAGTGAGGAAAAGGTTTGTATACAACCATCGGATTGCGATGAGTTTGGCGATCGCTGCTTTGAATGCATCCGGTTCAACTAGCATTAATCGTGCGGAAGCTGCGTCGGTTTCTTATCCCAATTGCGCTAAGGTTCCTAAACTAAACTAGGACTTACGCAACTTCAACGATAAAATTAGTATTTCACCTTCTTTAGATCCCCCCAACCCCCCTTAAAAAAGGGGGGCTTACGTAAGTCCTGTAAACCTAAAAACTATATTTTAAATGAGATTTAATATTGTATTTATTTAAAAACATTAAAGCTTAATATTTAATTAATCATTTAATTAATCATAAAATTTTCTATACAGCCGCACACACCTTCAAAGTTTTTTAAAACTTCTTCATTTGTGAATCTAATTACTTTAAGTCCATAACTTTCTAATATCAATGTTCTTTGTCCATCATAAATTTTTGCTTCATTTGTAAAATGGCTTTCTCCATCGATTTCAATTACTAAATTTAATTTGGCGCAATAAAAGTCTACTATAAAATTATCAATTGGTCTTTGTCGTAAAAATCTAATTTTTAATGATCTTAAATAGTTATTCCACAGCTTTTTCACTGCTGGGGTCATCTTTTTTCGTAGTTCTTTTGCTTTTTCTATAAGTTTTGGATTGTAAGGTAGATGATAAGCTGTTTTTATAAATTTTGGTTGATTAGTCATTCTCAATTGTCGGTAAGAGATCCCCCCTAACCCCCCTTCTTAAGGGGGGGAAATGGAAGTTTTTTATAACTACAATATAAATATGTATTTTTTTCATAACCACAGTAAATTTACTATTTATAAAAAAGCCCCCCTTCAATAAGGGGGGTTGGGGGGATCTGAAATTGAGGGGATCTAACGATAATCCTGTTGCTGAATATCTCTTAACTTCGCTGCATCTCTCATCCCATAATCGGCACGAATAAACCGATCTAACTGCATTTCAAAAAAGTCCCGATTTGCTTGTAAATGTTCGGGGTTTTCATCATCTAAAGGATACAAAAGAGCCGTGCGTAAAGCTTGAATTACTGCGGATGTAACGTTGTACATTGAACGTTGAAAAGTAACTCCCAACTGAATCAACATATCATCTTCACCGCGACAATGTTCTTGATAATAATCAATTAAATATTGTGGTAAGAAATGCAGCATATCCTGCATTAGTAATGTGGGGGGAATTCCTGCGGTACCTACAGGAAATACATCAGCGTAAAGAATTCCATAATGAAAGTCTTTTTGCTCTGAAGGTATTTGCTTTGCTTGAGCATTATAAGATTTTGTACCCCGGAAAGGAAAAGTACGGTAAAAAATTGCTTCTACATAAGGTAGTGCAGCTTCATATAACCATACAAAACCTTTTGATTTGGGAATCACTTCGTAACACTCTTTCCCAACATAAACATGATGATAAATTGGACGACCTGCTATTGCGAAAATACCGTTAACTAAAAAATCCATTGCTTCCGGTACGGTTGTCATTGTTCCTTCATCATACATATCTGACATTTCAAAGAAAACTGGTGCCATTACTTCCCAAAATAATCCTAAATTGGAATAATAAGAAGCTTGACGACACTGTTCTAAAAACATATCTGGAAACAGTTTATAGAGCAACTGCATCGCAGGATTACCTTTAAAATAAGCTTTGATAGCTCTATCGGCATTTTGCTTGTATTCTTCGGTGTCTAGATAATCATCAAACTTGCCTAAACCCATATCTTTACCGTGCCAAAGCATCGATCGCATACAGGCTTCGGCGAATTCCATGTTAATTCTGTCATGGAATAAATGATGCCAAAACTTTGGCATTTTACTAGTTTCGCCTTTTTCAATAAATTCTAAAAGCTCGGGGTGTGCTGTAGCTTCACCGCGCCAAACTCGTAAGTCAGCATCATCACCTGCATAGTGATTGTGTCTTTTTAAATACTCTTTGGGCAAGAAATATTTGAAAAAGGGAAAAGGATTTAAAAATTCTCTTTCGGCAATATAAAGTAAATCGCGCCAATAAAAATCCATCGGTACGGCATATGCTTTATAAATACCGATAATTTGCATCAAGTTGTCTGGGTTATCCGGTAACATCGAGCCACCTGCTTCTAAGCGGTGAATTACTTCTGCAAATTCGTGAGTTGATGGCGGTAGTTTTGCTGTTGTTTTATCGGGTGTTTGTACCATTTTTTTAGTTAATTTTATCAAAAGTAGGGAGTAGGAAGTGGGGAGTGGGGAGTAGAAAGTCTATTAAGTTTTTATCAAAATATGCGGATCTTAAGTCTCAGAATTAATTTTGAAATTAACTCGAATTATTCCACACGTTTAGATCCCCCCAACCCCCCTTATAAAAGGGGGCTAAGAAAGCGTAAATGCTAATTTTTATTTAACGCGAGTTTTGGAGTTATTATCTTTTCAATAGCAGGAATATGGGCAACTATTGCGGTGGTTGTGGGTTCGCTCCAACGCACCAACCAACTGGGTTGTAATCCCAAGAATAGAATTAAACCTGCTAAAATTATCGCTGGCATTTTCTCGTTCCACAATACTTTCGGGTAATAAGCTAAATCGTTGTCGAGTTTGCCAAAACAGGTACGATTAAGCAGAATTACAAAATAAACTGCTGTTAAAGCTGTGGCGACGATGCACAATAATGTTTCAAGGGGAAATACAGCAAAGCTACCCTGAAATGCGAGGAATTCCGCGATAAATCCTGTCATACCGGGAATACCAGCACTAGCCATTCCGCTCAATACAAGTAAAGCGCTAATTATTGGTAAACCTCGTACCGGACTCAATAAACCGTTAAGCTTATCTAACTCGCGAGTTCCAACTTTGCTTTCTACAACTCCCACCAATTGGAATAAGATGGCTAAAATTATACCATGACTGAACATTTGAGCAACCGCACCCACTAACGATAAAGGTGTACTCGCTGCGGCTGCTATCAGTACGTAGCCCATGTGAGCAATGGAACTATATGCTACCATCCGCTTGATATCTTTTTGCGCGATCGCCGTTATTGCTCCATAAATAGCGCTGAGCGCTCCCCAAATTGCTAAAGTCGGTGCAAAGGTACTCCAAGTTTCGGGAAATAAGCTCATTCCAAACCTTAAAATACCGTAGGTTCCTAACTTCGCCAACACTCCACCCAAAAGAATCGCGATCGGTGTGTTTGCTTCTACATAGGCATCAGGCAACCACGTATGTAAAGGTACTAAAGGTATTTTAATCCCAAAGCCTAGTACTATTCCTCCGAGTAAAATTATTTGCAGCGTCGCAGATAAATTTTGGGTAGAAATAGCATTGTAATCGAAACTAGAAGAACCACTCAGCCAAACTAGACCCAAGAAACTAGCTAAAATCAAAATTCCAGAAACAGAAGTGTAAATCAGGAATTTGATAGCCGCATAACTCCGTTTTTGTCCACCCCAAATCGAAATTAATAGATAAAAGGGAATTAATTCAAGTTCGTAAAATAGGAAAAATAGCAGTAGATTCTGGGCTGCAAATGCACCAGCAACGCCACCACTGACTAGTAGAATTAGAGAATAAAAAAGTCGGGGACGTTTGGTATCTTTATTGCTGCTGTAAATAGCAATCCAGGTAAGAAGACTATTTAACACCAACATTAATATTGAAAGTCCATCAACTCCCAACTTATAGCTTAAACCGAGAGTTTCATTCCAAGGAAGATATTCCTGCAACTGAATGCTGGGATTGCTAATATCAAATTTGAATAATAAAAGCAGATTCCAAACAAAAGTAATTACCGCAACCAATCCAGCACCCAAACGAATTCGATTGCTAGGAATTTTAGCCGGTAACAAAGCGATTATCACCGCTCCCCAAATTGGTATCCAAATTAAAGCGCTGATCATATTAGTTGTTAGTGGTTAGTTGTTAGTTGTAATTGGGCATTGAGAATTGTGTTTCCTATTCCCTACTCCCTACTCCCTTTTAAAACACCATTTGCAAGAACTGATTTCCCCAATATTGCCAAGTAACAAATATTCCTAAGATACCGACTCCTAAAAGTACGGTAAACATATAAAATTGCGTTTGTCCGCTGTTGCTGTACTTTAAATTTTCGCCACCACCAAGGGATACTAATCCAACTAAATTAACAATGCCATCAACCACGGTACGATCGAGCATATCTGTTAATTTGGAAAGTGAATCGACACCTAAAACAATGCTATTTTTATATAATTTAGGCGTGTAAAAATCATAGGCAAATACATTTTGTAACCCTTTCCAAGGAAAGCGTACAGGTTTAGGAATATTCCCTAAGTAAATCACTGCGCTGATACTACAACCGAAAATACTTGACCAAATTAATAACAGCGCGACATCTTTATTCAAAGTTGCCCAAGTTGGTAAAAGGGATAAATTTTGTAATAGCAAAGGCAGATGCAGTACAAAACCAAATAAAATCATCATTGGTAGAGTCATCTGCCAGCTAACTTCGGGGGAACGTGCGCTCATTGGTTTACTTTTACCACCCCAAACTAAACCAAATTCCCTAGTTAAACTAACCGCTGTTAAAGTATTGACGGTGATGATTACCCCTACTAACCAAGGTTGCGTTGTCCACAACTCCGAACCTAATTTCAGTAATGCCCAAAAACTACCTAAAGGTGGGAATCCAATCAAACCCAAAAAACCTGCTATATAGGCGATTCCCGATATGGGACGACGCGACCACAATCCACCCAACTGGGTGATATCTTGAGTAATGCTGTTCCAAACGATTGTTCCCGTACTCATGACTAATAAAGCCGAACTACAAGCATGAGTAAGCACCAATAACAGCGCTGCTCGATCATGTTGCGTCCCTACAGCGATGAACACCAAACCCATATACGTACTGACTGAATAAGATAAACAGCGTTTGATGTCAATTTGCGCGATCGCAATCAACGAACCACCCACCGCACTGATTACACCAATCGCAACCATTACGCTAGAAGCGATTGGCGACAAACTGAAAACTGGTTGCAGTTCAATTAATACCCAAGCACCACTCGCGACTACTACCGAATTCCGCAAAATTGTACTGGGAACTGGCCCTTCCATCGCTTCATCTAACCACAAATGCAGGGGAAACTGAGCGCATTTACCCATTGGGCCGGCAATTAATGCTAAACATACTAATGTCATTAGTGTCGGATCGACATTAGCTGTCGCAGCCCAATCTGCTAAGTCGAAATAGTTCCAAGTTCCAGCCAGAGGATATATTGCCAATACCCCCATCAGTAGAAATAAATCTCCTACCCTTTTGGTTAAAAAAGCATCTCTAGCACCCGTTACCACCAAGGGTTGACTGAACCACAAACCTACTAATAAGTAAGTTCCTAAAGTGAGAACTTCCAGAATTACATAACTGAAAAACAAATTGTTACATAGAACCAAGGCACATAAACCAGCTTCAAATAATCCCAATAGAGAATAGAAGCGTCCCCAGCCCCAATCCATTTCCATGTAGCCGATCGCATAAATCTGAGCGAGCAAATTCAACCCAGAAATTACAGTCATCGCAGCAATGCTAGTTGCAGATATTTCTAATTCAATGGTTAAACTTAAACCAGCAGTGTTTAACCAAGGTATAACTACTTCATATGCCGGTTGATTCCAACTCATTGACAGTGCAAGCAAACTGTGCATAAATGCCAAAAACGTCATGATCGAATTAACATAGCCAGCAGGTCTTGGCCCTGTTTTCCTAATTATTCCTGGCGACCAAGGAACAGCTAAAAGACCGCCAATTAAAGCATATATAGGCACTAACCAAACTGTTCCTAGCAGATATTGCGCCATTAATCCACCTCTAAAGTAAGCAGCATAATACACGGTTATACAGTTACAACCGTCTTGTGAAAATAATACTTAATAAATTTTCATAAGATTGAAATAATTAATCTTAAGTATATATAGAATAGCTTTATATCCAGCAAAAAGGAATGAGTTTGCTAGATAATTAAGCGATATTAAGTCTAAGTTCTTCTTATATTTAATATTTTCATTGAATCTATAGAGCTTTATCTATGTAAAGATTTGTTAAATAGATTTAGTAGTAAACTGGGTTTTACTGCGTGTAACTCAACTTACTGCTATATGTTCAGGGAGCGAGACGCTCCCACTACGATATGTTTTTTTAATTTTTTTTTAATTTACAGATTATCCGATCTTAAAGCATCATCTTTGCTGAAGCAGGCCGTACATAATTTATATTTTAGGATATCTACTAAAATCAAATCTTATTAGCTAGTAGGTTGGGTGGAACGGAGTGTAACCCAACAATTAATTTTTATTAATACAATTAATAGTAAGACTAAAGTTTTTTAAACCAATTAGCATCAACCTCAACAGATTCAATCATTTCTATTTTCACACCAAGTCCTAAATCTTTGAGACGTTGCACCAATTCCTCACCATCTATTAAATCAATCGGAGGGGCACCATCTCTGGTTGCTTCTTTGATAGCATTTCTGGTGAATGTGCCAGTAGTAAGAAACAAACCTTTATCAGTGCGCCCCTGCATAGCACCGCGAAAGTCTCGAATTTGGCTAGATGTAACTGACTTTTGATAACGCTTGCATTGAAATAGAACATGAAAACTTAAAAAACCATTAATTCGCGCAATTCCAACTCCATCAATACCACCGTCTCCAGATTTACCCGTTACTTCTACCTGAATAAATCCAGATTCACGAAGCAACCGCTGTGTTAAACGTTCAAATGCAGAAGGTTCAAGAGTTGACAGAATGTTGTGAAGTTGTTGGTGCCATGAAATTTCTTCTAAAGTTTCTGGATAATCAACTATTTCATCACTTGTCTCAACAGATGTAAGATTATTTTTGTGAGACTCCCGAACAACTTTAACTATTTCCTTGATATCTAAATCATTAGCATTCACTGATGTAGATGTCAAAGACCATACACCACGCGCTGAATTTTCCAAAAGCCCATATTTTTTGAGATAAGTACGACTCCAACCAAGTCGGTATTCTACTTCGCTTCGTGAAGAATTACCATGAAGAATTTCCAGCACTTCATCAGATAAGTTAAGAATTTGCGTTACTTTCTCGTAAATTTCTTCATTAGTACCCGAACCATCTAAAATCTGAAGAGCTTTGATAGTAGGTAGTAGCATTGCATCAAATGTAGGCACTGGGGAAAAATCTTTTGTCATGGTAAAACTGTGTATCAATCGATAAAAATATAGCATCAATTGATCTAAGTGTTATACGCAATAACCAGGACTATGGTGCGTTACGGCTTTCACAATTTCTGCTTTTATCGGACAAATTTCGTGCCGTAACACACCCTACAAACTCCCCTACAAGATAACTAACTACCAACTATTACTTCGCCATTTAATTCAGATTTTATATAATTAACAATTTCCTCTACATTTTCCAAACCTTTACCATAATCCATCACGGCAGTTGGTATAAATGGCGAAGTCTTGATTTCAATCAACGTCTCATTATCTCCTACACTTTGAGTTGATATTTTGATGATTTCCCCAAAACTTTTCCATGACATTTTTGTTTTAGCTTTGATAGTTCCAGTTTGCAAATCTTTCTGTTTTATAACAGCCTTATTTAGAGAAAGAATTGCTTGTTCGCAAATTGGTATTACTTCGCTGATTGTGCGATCGACGCTGACTTTACGAGACTGACGAGGGTTAGTATTACTTGTATCAATTCCTTTCTTCTTTAATCTTTGATCTGAAAAATAGCTAAAGACTGCCATAATGAATCCGAAAACAATACCCGCAATAGAAGCACTTGTTAAGGCAATGTAAACGTTACTGAATTGAAAACTATAAACAATACCCATCCAAACGCCGAAAAATAGTGCTGATAAGAAAAATATTCTAATGTATTTCATCTGCTATATTTCCAACCTTTTTGTCCAAGTTAAAACAGAGCTTGCGTAACCGACTGGAATATGAATATTTTCTAAATGACCGATTGAATGCAACCCAGTTCCTGATGTTCATCACTTATTTGATTGAAACGGGGAAATCCATTATAGAAAATACTAATGATTAACATTTTGTAATGGTATCATAAAGCCCTCACTCTGGAAGGTGGGGCTACAATTACAAAGCCTGCCTCCGCAGGTTAAAAATATTATTAGCAATTAATATTATTTATATTCCTATCTCTTATTTCCTCTCACCATGAACAACCCACTCCAAAACTACAACCCCAGCGATGTCGGACAAATCAACGGTAATATCTTCGGTTTACCCTTTGATTACGATTCAGCAAATTTAATCATCATCCCCGTACCTTGGGAAGTAACGGTTTCTTATGGTGCGGGTACAGCTAATGCACCACAACGAATTCTCGATGCTTCACCACAGTTAGATTTATTTGATTTCGATAACCCTGATGGATGGAAGCAGGGAATTTTTATGATGGAAATTCCTCAAGATATGTTAGATAAAAATAAATATTACCGACAGCAAGCAGCAACAATTATCGAACGATTGGAACAAGGTAAATCGTTAACGGATGCACCAGATTTAACATCACTACTTACGGAAATTAACCAAGTTTGCGGAAATGTAAATCAGTGGTTATTCGATAAATCTCAGCAAGCAATTAACGATAATAAAAGCGTTGCAGTCATTGGTGGCGACCATAGTTCACCGTTAGGTTATATGCAAGCTTTAGCTAATAATTATTCCAGCTATGGTATTTTACACATCGATGCTCATGCTGATTTACGTAATGCTTATGAAGGCTTTGAGTTTTCCCATGCTTCAATTATGTACAACGTCATGAAATTAGCGCAAATAACTAAATTAGTTCAAGTTGGTTTGCGGGATATTTGTCACGATGAAGTAGAAATTATTAACCAATCCAATAATAGAATAGTTGCTTATTACGACCCAATTATTAAACAAAAACTTTATTCTGGAACTACTTGGATCGATTTATGTAAGGAAATTGTTGGTCATTTACCCGAACAGGTTTATATTAGCTTCGATGCGGATGGTTTAGACCCCAAACTTTGTTCAAATACGGGAACTCCGGTTCCTGGAGGTTTGGAATTAGAACAAGCTTATTGTTTGATTCGAGAAGTTGTAAACAGCGGTAGAAAAATTATTGGTTTTGATGTTTGTGAAGTTGGTGATGCAGAATGGGATGGTAATGTTGGTGCGAGGGTGGTTTTGAAATTGGCGTATTTGATGGGTTTGTCTAATAGTTAGTTAATAAAGTAGATGTTATCAGACTTAAAGTCAGTTCGGACGGGCAGGGATGCCCATCCCACAAGAATTTTATTAAGTGCTTGTAATTATGAAAATTACCTTAGTTTTGAGCTTACTTTAATTAAGCTTATTTAACCAAAAATATTTGGTAAATTAACTAGAATAGTATCATAACACTATCAATCTCAAAAGCCGTTTATTAAAGCTTTAGGGGTAAACATATGATTGCACAAGCACAAGAGAAAAAACTTTACACGCCGGAAGAATACCTCGAATTTGAGGTAAACTCAGAGGAACGCCATGAATACATTAATGGTGAGGTTATTTGCGTGGCTGGTGGAACCCCAAATCATAATCGAATTGGTCTTAACTTTGGTGGTGCGCTTAATTTTGGACTTAAGCGTCAACCTTATGATGTCTTTGTCACAGACCAAAGAGTTTGGATTCCTAAAAAACGAATTTATACTTATCCCGATGTGATGGTTGTTCAAGGTAAATTGCAATTACAAGAAGGTAGAAAAGATACAATCACCAATCCGTTAATGATTGTTGAGGTGTTATCTAAATCTACTAGAAATTATGATAAGGATAAAAAGTTCTCGGCTTACCGTACAATTCCTACTTTTCAAGAATATATTTTAATTGACCAGTATACAACGCAAGTTGAGCAATATTTTAAGACTGGTAAAAATAGCTGGACTTTTTCTGAGTATTTTGATGCTAATGAAACCGTTTCTTTAAATTCAATTAATTTTGAAATTAGCCTTGAAGATATTTACGATAAGGTTGAATTTGATGCTTTATCTGGCGATTAAAATCGCGGCTACACAGGCAAAGTCCACCTGCGTGGACTAATAAACCCACGCAGGTGGGTTTTGTTTGTGTAGCTGCGGTTTCAACCGCCGAATACTTTTAAAACTATTTAATCATCTTTAATATCCCACTGCACGGGGTCTAATTTATAATAATTCTGCAATAATTCGTAAAGCGCTAGATGCTTTTTTTGTAACTGCTGAGGTTTTTCAAAAAAGCTTTCGGTTGCTACGGAGAAAAATTCAGCGGGACGAGTTGCACCATAACTATACATTACGGTTTTTCTTTGTTGTTCTACATCGTTACACAACTGTTTATATTCTTGTGTCATCACTTTTGACCAATTAGAATAATCCGAATTGTTTTGTAAAATCGGAACTCCTTCAACCTTTCCCTCTTCTTGATCTAATTGGTGAGCAAATTCATGTAAAACAACATTTTGTCCATCTTTCCAATTACAAGTATCTTGTTTCACCTGTTGCCAAGATAATATTAGTAAGTCTTTACTCCAGGATTCTCCTAATCTGACAACGGGCTTTTCTTCAACTACATATTTTCCGCTGACGGTGGTTTCTTTTGTAAAATAAGCTGTTGGATAAATTAAAATAGAACGTAATTTAGGAAAGTATTTTCCTCGTTCGTTGAGCAGAAGCAAGCAAGCAACAGCAGCAATAATTACTTTTATTTCTTCTGTTACTTGTAATCCATTACAACCGATAAATTGCTTTTCCGCTAAGAATACTTGAATGTGTCCCTGAAGTCTTCGTCTTTCGGTGGGGGAAAGATGGGGATAAATGGGGAGATTATTTTCAATGATGGAATTCCAAAGTGGCGGAAATGGACGGTGTTTTAAGCGGTTTCTTTTTTGTTTGATTAAGCTGGGGCTGAGTAAAATTGCGATCGCGATTATTATGATTATGAATAAAAATATAATGGCTTGAAGCATTTTATAAGCTTTACGGTGGTAGTTGGCTGTGGGGATATCTTTTTTTACCGTAGCTCACTGGGATGAGAGATTGCATTATTCGGTGGGTGAAGAAAAACGCCTACCCATTCAGAATCTCAGTTAGTGCTTCATTAATTACATCATCGCTAACACCGCGTCGCTTCAAACTCGCAACTAAAGCATTAACCGTATTGTTTTCCAATCGTTCCAAATCTACACGAAGCCCTTGTCCAATATAAGCACGCATTAATGGTTGATAACCAGAAAATCCCAGTATTGGCGCAATTCGCTTTAAATCTTCCACCACATCTTCGGGCATTCTAATTGTTACCGCACTCATGGGACGGTTTTTGTCTAAGCGTTTTTTTAAGGTTTCAATTTTCATCGGGTTTAAGCATAGGCAAGCGTATTCACATTATGAATAGATTGTGCTTAACTATGCAAGTTTGAAATTTTGCGATTATTATAATTGAAAATTATGGATAAAAAACTTTCAACGCAATATCTATAAGCATATCTTGATGATTTTTGATTTCCTCTTTTGTCCAAGATTGCTTTAGCCCTATATTTCTTGTTAACTCAACAGATGATTTTTGAAAAAGTGTTTTTTTTGCTTCAAAAGGATCGTTACTGGCTATGCTATTTTGCGCGGGATCTAAAATAGTTAGATTCCCCAAGGAATTTATCAAAGGTTCTAAACTCTCCTGTTTGCTATCTGCTTTTTGCGGATATATATGTTCAATTGAAGTTCCGGCAAAGTCATAAATTCTGCTTTTGTCTATACACGATGGATTTCCCTTAGCTCCTGATTGATACCATTGATAATAATATTCTATGGTCATCAAAAAATATTTAAGAGGCTTATTACTTCCTCCAGATACTTTATAGTCTAAAGTTGCTAGAGCATTTCTGAATACCAAATCTGATGCTTTATCATTAATTAAGTTCTGTAGCTTTTGCCTTAAACTTAATATGTTATATAAACCTGGATTTTCACGGATAGCAACCGATTCTTCCTGATAAATTTTTTTTAAAGATGTGGCGTGCTGATTACATATTATTTTATATCTAAAAAAAACTTTTTCTACCATCTGTACAATTTCTGAGAATTTTTTCTGTTCAAGCTGTGAAGCAGCTAAAAATAATGGTACAGATAAAGTATGATCGAGTTCTTTCAAAAGAATACTTAAACGAGTTATATCCCAGTTAGTTATTGGTTGTTTTGCTTGATGTAACCACTGTCCCTCTAATAATTTCCTACATTTAAAAATATCCTCACGTATATCCTTGACTGTTTGATATACTTTTTTTGAATCAGAATCTGTAAACTCTTCTATTTTGTGCTTTTTATGTTCTGGTAAAAAACCATCAAGTAGTACATCAAATAGTTCATCTTGTTTAGCTCTTCTACCCTTATAGGATTCATAAATCCAGTTCAAATAATTTGCTGTATTTGATGGAGAATCAGCAAGTATATCATCCCAAAAGCGTTCACAACTGTCTTGAGAATCCCCAAAACCTTCCAAAATTTCTAAAGTATTTGCTTTCAATAAATCACCGACTGTTAAATTAGTTCCTCTATCATTGATAACTTGAAATAATCTAAATGCGTCTTCTTTACTATCAGTTACCATATATAGAATCGTAAAGTCGTTATCTATAATATTCTGTATTATTTCAATATCGTCCATTTTTTCTTCTAACTTGGACGAACTGATGATATTTCGTACTGCTTTTAAAAGCATTTCATATGCTTTATTGATTTTATGGTGTGAATCTCTTGTGGCAGATGGTTCCTTCTCGCGGATAAGTTCTTTGTAAAAAGGATGATCTACCCTTGAAAGTTTCATAACTTCTATAGAATTAACCTTTCGCTGAACTTCTTGCTTAAATTCTATAAATCTTTCAGATAGTACTTTGATACGTCCCTGTAATATAAATTCATTATCTGCGTCTCCTGAATTTTTAGCTTGTTCAAGCAATTCATTGTATATTTTTATTAAACAAGACATTAATAATGTGAATGTCGAAATTCTTTGCTGTCCATCAATAATTTCGTATTCGTTTTGATTAACAGCTCCCGCAACAGGATATCTTACACAAAGAACACCTCCGAAAAAATGATTCACTGGTGTATGCGACTTTCTTCTATCAAAGCAATTTTTCAAATCTTTAATAAAATCTTCAACAGATTCTGCTTCCCATGCATAAGCTCTTTGATACTTCGGGATAAAGAACATCGGTCTATACTCGAAAATCTTACCCACCGAAGTGTATGCAGGTTCCATCTTCATATGAATTACACCAAAATAAAACGTATGTAGTAGTTTACACTAACAGTCAATAAATATAAACTTAAATCAATTTGCTTCTTAGCGGAAGAATTGCATAGCAACCATGATATTTTTATTCTGGAACCGTATAAAACCTATAATTTATCTACACACTATAATACTTTTGGTGCTGGTGAAGTTGTAATGCAGGCAATGAAACAACAGTTTAAGAAAACAAACCCTCAACATCTCTTGACTGATGTAAAACTCTAAAAATTTCCACACCATCAGGAATTTTTGAATAATATACAATGTATGGTTTGATAGGAAAGCTTTTTATCCCTTGGAGTAAATCATCTCTTGTTTTGCCCATGTCAGGAAACTGAGCCAACATTGGGAAACGATTGAGAATTTGAACAATTTGTTTATCTGCTGCAAGTTGATTCTATTGAGCTATATAAACCCAAATATCTTCCAAATCTTGTTCGGCTTTGTGAGAAAGTTTATAGGTATTCATTTTTATTAATCCTGTTCTAACTCACGCTTTCCCCGCGCTTTAATATTTTCTAGTAAGTTAGGTAAAGACTCATCATCGTATTCTGTATATTCCCCATTCTTCAACTCCTCGGCTCCAACTGCAATATCACGCTTCAAAGCCTCAAATTTCAACTTTCTTAATTCTTCCTCTGTACGCTCAAGCTTATCTATCATTTCCTGAAACGCACTTGCATCGTGAACGACAACTTCTGCTTTACCATTCACAGTCAGCACTAGAGGTGATTTAGTTGCCTTAATCCGCTCCAAAAACTGCTTAACATTCCGCTTAAAATCTGTCAAAGAATAAATATTATCTAAATTAATCATAAATAAACTAAATTAATTACTTAATTAAATATCTAATAAAATCCTGATTTAATCATACAACATTACCTTCTCTCTAAACCTCTTACCTCCGCGCCCTCAGCGCTCTCTGCGGTTTATATTTTCTTATCCTTCCCTAACCCAAAAAGTCCCCAAACTACCGTAAAATAAAGCTTCATACAGCATCTACCTAACAGTGTTCCCCATGCTCTGCGACTACCTCGTACAAATCCTGACCGCTCGCGTATACGATGTTGCTCAAGAATCACCATTAGAAATAGCTCCTTTACTCTCCAAACGCTTAAATAACAATCTTTTGCTCAAACGCGAAGATATGCAATCGGTGTTCTCTTTTAAACTGCGGGGTGCTTACAACAAAATGGCAAACCTGACACCGGAGATGCTGCGAAAAGGTGTAATTGCTGCTTCTGCGGGAAACCATGCTCAAGGTGTGGCTTTAGCTGCTTCTAAGTTGGGTACTCGCGCAATTATCGTGATGCCGAAAACTACTCCCCAAGTGAAGATTGATGCTGTGAAAGCGCGGGGTGGTGAGGTGGTTTTATATGGCGATACTTATGATGATGCTTGTGGATATGCGCGTCAATTGGGAACGGAAAAGAATTTAACGTTTATTCATCCCTTTGATGATCCAGAAGTAATCGCGGGACAAGGTACGATTGGTATGGAAATTTTGCGGCAGTATCAAAAGCCAATTCATGCAATCTTTGTCGCGATTGGTGGAGGTGGTTTGATTTCGGGAATTGCAGCTTATGTAAAGCGGTTGCGTCCGGAAATCAAGATAATTGGGGTTGAACCAATTGATGCGGATGCTATGTATCAATCTTTGCAGGCTGGACATCGGGTACGTTTATCTCAAGTAGGTTTGTTTGCCGATGGTGTGGCTGTGCGAGAAGTTGGTGAAGAAACCTTTAAGCTATGTCAGCAGTATGTTGATGATATTATTCGGGTGACTACCGACGATACTTGTGCGGCGATTAAAGACGTGTTTCAGGATACGCGCTCTATAGTTGAACCTGCGGGGGGATTAGCTATAGCAGGTGCCAAAGCTTATGTAGAGCGAGAAGGAATTGAAGGTGAAACTTTAGTGGCGATCGCCTGCGGTGCTAACATGAATTTTGACCGTTTGCGGTTTGTTGCCGAGCGTGCTGAGTTTGGGGAGCGTCGCGAAGCTATTTTTGCTGTGACAATTCCGGAAAAACCGGGAAGTCTGCATAAGTTTTGTAAATGTATTGGCAAGCGTAATTTAACCGAGTTTAATTATCGCATTGCTTCGGAGAAAGAAGCGCAAATTTTTGTGGGTGTGCAAATTCAAAACCGTGCAGATGGGGTAAAAATAGCTGAAACTATTACCAATTGCGGTTTCCCAATCATAGATTTAACCGACGATGAATTAACGAAAATGCATTTGCGTCACATGGTAGGAGGGCGATCGCCTTTAGCTCACAATGAATTATTATATCGTTTTGAATTTCCCGAACGTCCGGGTGCATTAATGCAGTTTGTTGGTTCGATGAGTCCTAATTGGAATATCAGTTTATTTCACTATCGTAATAATGGCTCGGATTACGGCAGAATAGTTGTAGGAATGCAGGTTCCACCAGAAGAAATGCAAGAATGGCAAGCATTTTTAGATACTTTAGGCTATCAATATTGGGATGAAAATAAGAATCCAGCTTATAAGTTGTTTTTGGCATAAAACTATAGGGAATGGGGAATAGGGAACAGAAATAAAATCTTAATGTAAAGAGGCGATACTATGCGCGTCTCTACAAAATTTTAGGATATGTAACAAATAAATTCAAACTACAAACGCTAATAATTTTTAATTTGAAAATAAGAAAGAAATGCTTATTTCACTTATTAAGTAAAACACTATCTTAATCCAATAAAAAATGAAAACATTGCATCTACCATCGGGAAGAAAAATCCCAATTTTAGGACAGGGAACTTGGCGCATGGGTGAAGACAGCAGTCAAAAAGATGCTGAAATTGCGGCTTTGCGTCTCGGTTTAGATATGGGAATGACGCTTATCGACACGGCAGAAATGTATGGTGAAGGTGGTGCAGAAGAAGTTGTAGGGGAGGCGATCGCCAATCGTCGCGAGGAAGTTTATCTTGTAAGTAAGGTGTATCCACACAATGCCAGTCGCAAAGGGGCTGTTGAAGCTTGCGAAAGAAGCCTAAAACGACTAAAAACCGATCGCATTGACCTTTATTTACTACATTGGCGAAGTTCGATACCGCTTTCTGAAACCTTGGAAGCCTTTGAATCATTAAAGGAAGCTGGGAAGATTCAAGATTACGGTGTAAGCAATTTCGATGCAGATGACATGAAAAAGGCAATTAATTTACCCGGTGGTAAGCAAATTGCAACTAATCAGGTTTTATACAACTTGGCGCGTCGCGGTATTGAGTGGGATTTGCTTCCTTGGTGTCATCAGCAGAATATACCTATTATGGCGTATTCACCAATCGAACAAAAGGCTATTTTAAAGAATTCTCAATTGAAATCGGTAGCTTCACGATATAATGCGACTCCCGCACAGATTGGTTTAGCGTGGTTACTTCAACAACAAGGAATAATCGCAATTCCCAAAGCTAGCAACCCCGAACACGTTAAAGAAAACAGTACTGCTTTGGATATTCAACTCACCCAAGAAGATTTAACTCAACTCGATCAAGCTTTTCCACCACCAAATCGCAAAATGTCGTTAGCTATTAGATAGGAATAATGTTTGTAGCAGCGCTACTCCTCGAGAAAACTTCGTTTACAGCGCATCTGGATTCCGGATGCGCTAAAGCGCTACTACGAACCTTTATCCCTTATATTTTATAACTCTTTTTGTAGTACGAATACCTTTACCAATAAGACATACTTCAATAATACAGAAGCTACTTTAAGCAACCCGGCTTTCAACAAGCTAGGTTTTTCCATGATATTTACAACAAATTTCAAGCTAAACATCATAGTCTGAACTATTTGCAATACAAGCATCATAGCTTATTTATCTCCAATCTTTCCCCGCAAATCTCAAAAAAACTTGTAGCACCCCCTTGACACATTCGTAATACATCATGTAGCATTAGGTTACAAGAGTAATACAGCAACTACAAACCGCTGGCATTAACCCATCAGAACCATGAAAATTGAATTGCCATATATGGGGGTGTAACTCAGTTGTAAGAAGCGCCTGTCTGTCGAACTGGAAGTCGCGGGTTTGAGTCCCGTCATCCCCGTGTAGCCTTGTGTCTGATTTTTAGTTAGAGCTGTCTGTAAAACAGTCCATTCTGGTTGTGAGTTCAATTCTCACCCGACCCATTATGGAGAGGTCGCTATTGGTAAGGTCAGCTGTTTGCCGTCGCAGTCGTGGTTAAATCCATTGCAGGTATGTCCTTGCGGACACGCTCCGCTAACAAATCCTGTCCTCTCCGCCTGAGAACGTGGTGTAATCGGATAACATCTCAGATTACGAATCTGAAGACTGTAGGTTCAATCCCTACCGTTCTCATTACATGGGAAAGATGTTGAAATGTCTGGCTTGAGATGCTGAATTAGACCAGTTCATTTGATAGTATCCATCTTTCCTCCTTTATCCCCCGGTAGCTCAATTGGTAGTAGCGCCTGTGTGAAGAACAGGAGGTAGTCAGTTCAATTCTGACCTGGGGGACTCATTGCCCTATAGCTCAACTGGCAGAGCAAGCGGCTGTTAACCGCGAGGTTGTAGGTTCAAATCCTACTAGGGCAGTTCATTGGGAAGTAGGCAAATAGGCAAAGCCGTCGCACTTTGAATGCGAAGTTTGAAGGGTTCTCCCAAAGGGAGACGCTGACGCGAACGATTCCTTCCTTCCCAGCTTATGCTGCTGTAGCCCAATTGCAAGAGGCGCTGGTCTTAGAAACCAGGCGTTGTGGGTTCAAATCCCTCCAGCAGTATTATCCGGGTGTAGCGAAACTTAAAAATTTTGTTACTCGGATTCATGGGTCGTTAGCTCAATTGGTAGAGCATCCGGCTTTTAACCGGAAAGTTCAGAGTTCGAGTCTCTGACGACCCACCTTGCCCCTGTAGCCCAATTGGAAGAGGTGCCAGACTTAAAATCTGGAAGTTGCTGGTATGTCCTTCGGACACGCTGAGCCGCACGCTCCGCGTGAACGCTAACAAATCCAGTCAGGGGTATTACAGAGACAAAAATGTTTTTGTAGCTAAACGCTAGGGAGTTCAAGTCTCCTCTGACACCCATTTACAGAAGATGCTGCTCATGGGAGAGCAACTGGTCTTGAAAACCAGAGTACGGCAGCGATGTCGTAGGGGTTCGACTCCTCCATCTTCCTCCACCATTTTCGTTAAGTCTTCATAACCGCCTTGAAATAAATTTTAAGGCTCATATTCAAAGTACGTTAAAACGCGCTAAAAGCCTTGCTCAGTCTTATGAAGGAAGACTTCGTTTATTAGCCTTGGAATTAATTCCAAGGCGGTTGTTGATAATGCTGCAAGATGTTAGTTACATTTTGAAGGCAAAATTCTACCAGCAAGAATAAATTATTTCTTTCTTTAGATACTAGTAATTTATGTCAAAGTTGTAGGATGCTATTAAAATATTACTTTTAATAAAGTAAACCCCTAACGATTAAGTTAAAATTCACTTCAGTTCATGGCAGAAGAATCCAGAAATCGAGAAGCATTTATTCCCTACCGTCGCAGCGATATTATCAAACTTTGTTTGGATGACGATCGATTAAATGCTGCTGAAACTCAAAAGTTTAAAGATTTTTGCGAAATTTTATCGTCATATTATCATTTTCGCTTTCACAAAACGCTGGAAATCATTAAAGATAATTACGTGCCTTTTAATCCCAATGCGGATGTTGAAGCTTTAGTTCCACCGAGTTTTGAAAAATATGATGAAATGGAATCCACTGTAGTTGATGGATTCGAGCATATTTTAGAAAGGGCAAATTATATTAGATTACCTGAATATGATATCAAACAATCATTGGGTCAAACATCTTTAATAGATTTAAGGACTGAAGTTGATTTTGATGAATTTGATAAGGTTGTCTGCTATTATCGAGGCGATTCTTACAAAACGATTACCCAGAAAAAATTCTTTTTTTGGAAGAAGGAAAGAAGAATCGATATTTTTGAAAGAATTGTTTTATTAATTAAGTTCAAGGAAGCGGCTTATTTTGGCGCTAAGAAGGAGCAGACAAAAGAACTTAAATTTATTCCCGGTAAGATGTATCTTTATTTTTACAAAAATATTCCTAAATTAGATATTGACTTGCTCTTTCCTAACGTTACTACTAGCATGACTTGGAAAGACAGATTATTGTTTGGAGTTCCTGCTATTGGTGCTGCAATTCCGTTGATTTTAAAAGCACTACCAAATATATTGTTGTTGGTTGCGGCAATTTTATTCGCATTAAATGCACAACCTTTGGTTGAACAATTAGAGGTAGAAGAAAATCAAGCTAGAAATATAATGCCCGTTTTAGTCGCTACCTTATCGCTGGGTATGGCTTTGGGTGGATTCGCTTTTAAACAATATAGTAATTATAAAAGTAAGCGCATCAAATTTCAAAAAGATGTTACAGAAACGCTGTTTTTCAAAAACTTAGGTAATAATGACAGCGTATTTCAAACATTTATAGATTTAGCAGAAGAAGAAGAATGTAAAGAAATTATTCTTGTATATTATCATTTGCTGACAAGCAATAATTCACTCAAACCTGAAGAGTTAGATGCTCGTATCGAAGCTTGGATGCAAAAAAAGGTGGGTACTACAATCAACTTTGATATTAACGGGCCATTAGATAATTTAGCAAATATTCGCGGTAAGCTGATTACAAATGATGTCTCTGAGGAGAATACGCCAGAAATTCCATTACTAGAGTATGATAATCAAGGTTTTTGTAACGTTCTTCCTTTAAATGATGCGAAGAAAGTGATCGATTACGTTTGGGATAATGCGTTTAATTATAACGGGATAAGTTTGTAGATTTATTAGAAAATAGTTCGGGAAAATCAAAAAGTTAGCTCAAATCTTTGTTATGTTATTCTTTTATGATAGGTGTATGCAATAAATACAGTAGGTTATAAAATCTGTAATCTATAGCTTTTACTCATAGCAAGCAGTGTAGTTTAAAAAATAGGTTCTTCAGTACCTAGTATGCTAAAAATACCATTAAAAGCTATAAGATGAAGAA
>NZ_CAWUDI010000025.1:0-122249 GCF_963920925.1 Calothrix sp. CCY 0018
TTTAATTATTAATGCACCATATTTAGTGTACCTCATTTATCTGCAATTTGCTGTAATTATACGGTCTTCATCTACTGCTCTGACAAATATCTCACTGTCTGAAGCTGCTTGCATTTCGTATTCATGGACATGAATAGCATCGTAAGCTGCTTCCCTTAACCCATCAGCAATTAAAGGAGATAAAGCATTATCAACTAAAAATTTCATGCTTCAATTAAAGGTAATTCACGTTCGGTAACTACTACAGCCGCATAACTCAGAGCTTCTTTAATATCTTCTGCGTGCAAATCTGGTAAAGCTTGCATTATTTGTTCGTCTCGCATTCCTTCAGCAAACATTCCGACAACAGTTGCAACCGGAATTCGTAATCCTCTAATACAAGGAACTCCACTCATCTAATTTGGATTTACTGTAATGCGCGTAAATTTCATTGTTTTTCAACCTATTTATGTTTTTAAGTACTCGTAAAACTGCGGGAAGCATGAAGCAACTAGGTCGTGTGAAACGTCAAAAATCATCCTTTACGGGGCTGGATGTAGAAACCAGTCCTTCAACGAAGTAAGGACTGGTAGTTCATAGAATCAGTTAATAAAGACATATGATTTGTACAAATAAGATTTATACAGCCATTTTAAGTTGAGTCCGATAAATAAAGACCTAACCCCCAACCCCTTCCCTGCAAGGGAAAGGGAGTAAGATGTGTTTAAGCATCGATGAAAATTAGCAAGATTTAAAGCCTCTCTCCTCATAGGAGAGAGGTTTGGAGAGAGGTCAAAAATATAATATAAAATCAAATCGAATAATAAAGCGGAAAAGATTTAGCATCTTTGGGCTTCACATAAACCCGTTGCTGTGGTTCCAAATTCAATTCATCAAATCTATCTCTAGTCAAATGCGCGGTAACAACTTGTCCGTCATCTAAGGTTAATTCGGCTTGAATTTCCCAACCCAAATGTATTAATCTACTCACTCTAGCGGGAACTGTTGTACCATTCGGGGAAGTTTCAACAATCACATCTTGGGGACGCAAAAACATTTCCGATTGTGGAGAATCAAATCCGTTACTTTGGAATATTCGCGAGGTACTTGGTAACACGTTCACCGGGCCGATAAAACTCATTACAAACGCTGTAGCGGGGTGATCGTAAATTTGTGCTGGCGTACCAATCTGCTCTACTTGCCCTTTATTCATCACGACAATTTCGTCGGAGACTTCCATCGCTTCTTCTTGATCGTGCGTGACAAATACCGTGGTAACGTGAACTTCATCATGTAATTTTCGTAACCAAGCGCGTAAATCTTTACGAACTCTGGCATCAAGCGCTCCGAAGGGTTCGTCTAACAGCAATACTTTTGGTTCTACCGCTAAAGCTCTGGCTAATGCAACTCTTTGTCTTTGCCCCCCGGAAAGTTGGGATGGATATCTCTCACCGAGTCCCCTTAATTGCACTAAATCTAATAATTCATCAACTCTGGCTTTAACTTTAGCTTTCGATTCTTTACGAATTTCTAAGCCAAAAGCAATATTTTTCCGCACAGTCATATGCTTGAACAAAGCGTAATGCTGAAACACAAAACCAATGTTTCGCTCTTGCACGCTTTGATATGTGGCATCCTTACCAGTCAACAAAATTTTGCCACTGTCTGGCATTTCCAAACCCGCAATTAGTCTTAACAGAGTAGACTTTCCCGAACCAGAAGGTCCTAATAAAGCCACCAGCGAGCCGCTTTTGATTTCCAAGCTGACATTATCAACCGCTTTAAAACTGCCAAACTGTTTGCACGCGCTTTCAACTACTATGCCCACTGTAAAAAAATCCTCTGTAACTAATCTACGGTTTGTTGGTAGGGATACCGTATTTTATATATACCACAGTATGGATTTTAGATTTTAGATTTTAGATTTTAGATTTTAGATTTTGGATTTTGGATTTTGGATTGTAGGGTGTGTTACTGGGGTGTTGATTCTGTACTTTTTTAGCCGCAAAAAATCAGGCAAAAAATGCGTTGGTGTTCAAGATAATGCCCTCTCCCCCTTTTCCTCTGCGCTTCTCCTGGAGAGGGGTGCCCTTCAGGGTGGGGTGAGGGAGAAAGATTATGGTTGCTACCGGCATAAAACTTGTATGAATAAAAACCGAGAAATTCTATCAAAGTCAACAGCCTAGTACAGATCGGCACGAAAATGTGAATCGGGATAAAGACAATGCTGTTTTAGCCGTAACGCACCATCGTGTATTTAACTCAAGATAAACCACTGGTTTCTACAGCGGAAGAAAGAGCAAAAATAGCAGAGCTGCAAGCAGCAGCACAGCAACGAGTAGAAGAATTACTCGCTAAGTTGAAAGAATTAGGTATTGAGCAGTGAACAGTTAGCAGTTAGCAGTGAACAACTAATAACTATCAACTAACAGCTAACAACTATCACGCGAAGAACCATAATATTATATTCAAACAAATTAAAACGGCTAAAAGTATGCCGTTTACCACAAAATCGTGTTTATGCTGTTTAAATTTCCTTTCTATTAAAGCTCCCCCTGTAGTAAATAAAAATCCTTTTATAGGTTTGGGAAGTTGGTCATAATAGGGCTTGTAGCGCAGCAAATTTATGATTAGCTGAGCTGTTCCGAAAAAGGTGATTGCGAACAGCCCTAATCGGAAGATGCTGTATAAATTGAAATAGTTCTCCATTAGATGTGTTTAAGGATTATTTTTACGGCGATCGCCAATATTGCAGCGATGATACTACCTGTTAATGTAATTCTGACGATACGGTTATATTTCCGCACTTCGATATCGGCTAATTCTTCTGCAACTTCAATTCCTTTGTTGGCTGATTGCTTGGCATATTTACTTACCTCCACAGCTAAAGTAGAGACAACGGAAAGAATCACTGCTGCATCATCTGTAAGCCCTAATACGGGAATTACATCGGGAATCGCATCGAAGGGAGAGATTAGATAAAGTAAGGAACCTATTGCTAATGCTTTGGATGTCCAAGCGGCTTTGGGATCTAAAACCATTTGGAATAATGATTGAATTTTAGGCCAAATTTCTTTAATAGGGCCTCGATTCATTGATGGTAATTTTTCGGTTATTTTCTGAATATCTTTCTGAATATTCTGCGGTTTTACAGATTTAACCAGTTTCTTAAATATATTTTTGATTTTACCGGAATTGCTGGTAGTTTCTAATCTTTCTTCTACTTCTTCAATAACTTCTTCTGTTTTTGCTGCTTCTTTTTCTTTCTGAGTTAACTGACTAAATAACTTCTTTATTTTATTAGAACTTGTTTTTGCATTCGTTTTTACAGGTTGTTCGCTAACAACTTGCGGTTTCACTTCTTCAATTGTATTTTGATTTGGCAATTCAGCAGAAGTATCCGTATCTTTTTTAAATACATTTTGTATAATCGACTGCAATTTATTCTTTAGATTAACTTCTTTATTAGTTTCAGTTTCTATTTCTGGATCGATTGGTTTAATATCTGGTGAAATTTCTGTTTTAGCTTCTACTTCTATATTTACTGTTTGATCAGAATGCGAGTCTTTACGAAACTTATTCCACATTTGTTTCATAAATCCCTTTTTCGCTTCCAAGGGTGTTTCATCTGGGGGTAATGGTTGGATATCTATAGTTGGTGGATTTTCGGCTCGATCGGATTCCTGTTTCGATTTTCTAAAAAACCTATCTTTGATTCCCATACCCATCACCTCATGTTCACAGTCACTTTCTAAATATAAGCAAATATTCTGTGACTATGCATCAAACCAGATAAAAGTAAATGAGCTATTGTCAAATTCTGCAAAATCTATCTTTAGTTGGAAGATATTTTTACTTTGATTCACAAGCAATCCCATCATCATCCCTATCCTTCTTCTTAGCCCACGGGTTAACTGCAACGTTAATATTTTTGATGCCTCGTGCCCTTAATTCTTTACAACTACCAGATTGGGGAGGAATAACTTCACCAATGCTTGCAGTAACTGGCTGCTTATTATCAACGGCAGTAGATTTTGTAGCTTGCGTTCAATCACATCACTTAAGCTAAGTAACTGGGTAAAATTAAATATAAAACCTTACCCTCAATCCCTCTCCTGGTGGAAGGAGAGGGAAACCGTAGGCAGGGTGAGGTTTTGTCTTATATTTAATTACGTTCACCTACTTATGTTGGGTTACGACGCGAAATTTATTGATCGGTTAATAATTAAATCATTTTGTGCGTCTAACCCAACCTACGATCAACTAACAACCAACGACAAAAACATACATTCCCAAACTAAACGCGGTTGTGCGTAACAAAGTAATGCTTTACGAGTTTTTTCAAGCTGTTGAATAATGCTTGGTTGTCGCCAATTTTGCCAATATGACTGTTGCAA
This sequence comes from Calothrix sp. CCY 0018, assembly GCF_963920925.1. Taxonomy (NCBI): domain Bacteria; kingdom Bacillati; phylum Cyanobacteriota; class Cyanophyceae; order Nostocales; family Calotrichaceae; genus Calothrix; species Calothrix sp. CCY 0018. The sequence continues at coordinate 4,377 of NZ_CAWUDI010000025.1, forward strand.
ATAATCAACTAACCACAACTGTGCTTCGTTGTCTAAAGTTTTATCAACTTGTTTTGCTAATTCTAATGCAGAGCGGTAACTTTTAGGTGCTTGAGTACAGGAACGTAATAAATCCAAGGGAATATTTTGCATTTGTTCGTAAGCTTCAATTGCTTTTCCCGGACTTCCTGCTGCTATATTCAAAACTGTAGGATGATTCAATATTTCACTGTGTCCCGAGAATGTTAATACTTGAGAAATTGCGGCTGTATCTAAACAGTAAAAAGGAATTTTTTGACATCGAGAAACCAATGTTGTCAAGATAGAATCGGGTGTTGGTGCAATCAAAATTAACGTTGCTCTGCCAGGTTCTTCCAAGGTTTTAAGTAAAGCATTTGCAGCCGATTCCGCCATAGTTTCAGCTTGTTCCAACACTACTATATTTCTCGGCGCTTCCAAAGGTGGACGACTGAGAAATTCCGTTATTTCGCGAATTTGTTCTAAACGAGTTATCGGTGGTGCTTTGCGCTTTAAACCTTTTTCTGCGGCTTCTTTAGCACTGAATAATTTACCCTGATGTTGATAGCTTGGCTCTACCCAAAGTAAATCGGGATGATTCCTTTTTTCTATTTTGCTTTTAACAACATTAATATCTTTATTCTTTTGACTAAATAGCAATTCTAAAAAGCATTTTGCTGTTAAACTTCGTCCAATTCCAGGAGAACCCACAAACAAATATGCCGGTGCAATTCTATCTTTTGCAACAGCTGATGAAAGTAATTCTACAGCTTGGGTTTGCCCTATGAGCGGTGCAAAGAAATCCATTTTCAGTGAGCAGTTATCAGGGATCAGTTATCAATTATTAGTTAACACGGTACGCTGGGCGCCTATACAGGCAAAGTCCACCTGCGTGGACTAATTGCTTTTAATTTTTATATATAAAATAACCCACAAAGGTGGGTTTTGTTTGTGTAGATATTCTATTTTTCAATTCCCAATTCCCAATTCCCAATTCCCAATTCCCCATTCTTCCAATTTAGAATTTAATATTTGCTGAATTTGCTTTTGCACGTCTTCTTTATTTAAACTAGCTTCTATTCTAAAATTTCGTTCTGAAGATAAAGCTGCTTGCTCCTTATACCCCTTCTGCACCCGACGATGAAATTCTATTTTTTCTTGTTCGATTCTATCTGCTTTTTCGCCGGTTTTTTGCTTGCGTGCCATTCCTTGCTCAACGTCTAAATCTAACCACAAGGTTAAGTCACTTTTCAATCCAGATGTGGCAATAGAGTTAAGTTGATCGATCAAATTTATGTCTAAATTGCGACCGTAACCTTGATAGGCTATCGTCGAATCAATATAGCGATCGCACAATATTATTTTTCCCGCTTCTAGATTCGGAAGTAGTTCTTGTTCTACGTGTTGAGAGCGATCGGCGGCGTACAATAATAATTCTGTTGTGGCGCTTATTGCTTTATCTTTACTGCTTTCCAACAATAAAGAACGAAGATGCAATCCCAGTTGAGTTCCCCCCGGTTCGCGAGTTGTCACAACAGGTATACTTAAACTTTGCAGCCATTCACTACAAAGCTGCATTTGCGTAGTTTTACCGGAACCTTCTACCCCTTCAAAGACAATTAATTTACCGTTCATACATTTAAAGATTATGCCGCCGACTATGCAAAAATATCATCTTTACCTCACCAAAAATAATATTTTATCGTCAAAGCCTCTCTCCTTTTATTTAGGAGAGAGGTGTAAGTCTATGATTTTCCAAAATTAATTAAAGAGCAAATCAAAACAGTTTTTCGATTTTACTTTTCAACCTACGCAATATTTCTTAACACCTAACTTCTAATTTGTAACTCTTTCTAGGTTAGAGATACTGTGTTAAAGTTTTACTCAAGGTTGTTTTTGGTACTGCGCCTACAACCGTATCGACTTGCCGACCGCCTTTAAATACTATCATCGTTGGAATGCTGCGAATGCCATAGTGACTGGCAACAGTAGGATTTTGGTCAGTGTTTAATTTCACCACTTTTACCTGTCCTTCGTATTCAAGGGCGACTTCATCTACTACCGGAGCAAGCATCCGACAAGGACCGCACCAAGGTGCCCAGAAGTCTACCAGTACCGGAACTTTGCTTTCAAGGACTTCTTGCTTAAAGGTGGCTTCTGTTACATTTGTAATGGATGACATACTTGTCCTCCTATTAATATTATTTCTATAGTTCGATAAAACCGAATAATTAAAATATAGACCTTTTTAAGATAACCTGCAACAATGAGATTTCTTTATCACCCAGAGCAAAAAAATATATCTTTAGCGGGAGTGCTTTATGCATTAGGGGACCCGGTTAGATTAGAGATTGTCCGACAGTTAGCGACGAAGAAAGAGCAATGCTGCGGGGACTTTGATTTTGCGATCGCGAAGTCAACAATGTCCAATCACTTTAAAATATTGCGAGAGTCAGGTTTAGTATTAACCAGAAAAGAAGGAACTCAGCACATAAACACCCTGCGAACTGAAGATTTAGAAGAATTATTTCCAGGGTTATTAGAGGCTGTATTAAATTCCGCTCAACCATTTATCATGCCTCAAGAAGCAGTCAAGCAAACTGTTTAAATAGGTAATAGGTAATAGGTAATTAGTAATTGGTAATTGGGCATTGGGCATTGAGAAGAAAGGAGACAAGAAGAATTTTAAACTTTAAACTTTAACCTTTAACCTGAAATGTTCTTCACTCCTAACTCTTGACTGCATTAGTAAAATTGCTAAATCCTAATTTTGCGTTGTTGAAGCTAGCATTTGTGAGATCGGAACGTCTGAAGGATGTTACTGAATAATTAGTAATTTTTTTTATGGTATAGCAAAGGGAAATGAGAGTTAATCCAATGTAAGTTAGTGATAAAAAACTTAAAATAAATCCCCATATAAGATTTTGAGTACTTAAAAAAGCAATTGCTCTTGTTCCTGCTAAAAAAGCAAATCCATAACTGTAAATTGTACCTGCTACAGATAAAGTAATTGGGATAAATCCTTTTTTAAAGTAAAAGCTGCTAATTGCCATTATTAATGCTCCAATAACAGCAGATGTAATTGCTACTTGGGGATTTTTTCCACCAGCGGCAGTTCCACCATAGAAAAATCCTAAAATTGCTCCTGAAGTTGCACCGGAAATAATTGTAGTAATACGTTTTAAAATAGTTTTTTTCTTAGCTAAACTCATCGCAGTGCAAGCTATACCGGCCATAGCTAAACTCATAGATAAAGCAATACCGTATACCCAAACTGGACTTTCTGGGGTTCTTTCTATGACTCCAAATATCATTTGAATAACTGCATGAAAGACTATGATAGTTGTGATAAAAGCGACAGCAATTAAAGATAAAAAAGTTTTAGTTGTCTGACCTGCTTTAACATTCTCAAAGTTAGCTCCTCGCAATGAAGTATGACTAAAATCGCAACCGCGAATATCTGAAGAACTGAAATTAGCACCATTCAGATTTTGACCTTTAAAAGAACGGTTTCGTAAATTTTGATTGCAAAAATTAAGATTTTCAGAATTCATATTATCAATTATCAGAGGATGTTTTAAAAGTTAAAACCGCTACTACACCTCGCATTGTCCACCTGCGTGTACTAGTATCTTTTAAACCCACGGAGGTGGGTTTTGCTTGTGTAGCCGCGACTTACAGCCGCCAGGTAGAGTTTAGTTTAGTACTTTTAAAACATTCCCTGTTCCCCATTCCCCGTTTTCTCTTCCAATGAATAGTCCTACAAATCAAAGCCAATTTCCATATTTAAACCGATTTATTTTCATAACAGTAACTGGTTTTCTAGTATTATTACCGCTAATACTTTATGGCTGGGGATGTTTTTCGCGTCCATCTCAAACTGATTTAGAAGAGAAATTATTTAAAGGTATTGTCTACAAACGTAAATTTGGTTTGACAGCACGTCCGGTAATCGCCCACATTATAAATATCGATTTATCAGTACCGGGGGTGAAAGTGCTGGTAACTCCACCGCAGGCTATTGATAAAAATAATACAAGGGCGCAAACGACTTCGCAATTTTTGCAAAAATTTAAACTTCAATTAGCTGTGAATGCTAATTATTTCCATCCTTTCCGCGAAAACACTCCTTGGGATTATTATCCTCATACTGGAGATATCACTTATTTTATAGGGCAAGCAATTTCTAATGGAAAGCATTACTCAAAAGCCGATCCGAAATGGGGAGTTTTATGCATTTCTCTAAACAACCGCGCCCAAATTTTAGACACTGGAGATTGTCCTAAAAATACGTTTCAAGGTGTTGCGGGTAAAGATGTGTTTATTAAAAATGGTAAACCAGTAAAATGGGACTCCGAGCCAGATAAACCTTATCCACGGGTGGCTGTTGCAATTAATAAACAAGGAAATATTATGACGGCTGATTGCTATAGATGGGAAACAGCCACTTTATAGCGAAGGAGCTACGATTGCGGAGTTGACACAAATTGTTCAAGGTTTGGGCGCATATACAGCTTTGAATTTAGATGGTGGGGGTTCAACCACTTTAGTAATGTCAAAGAATAATAAACCAAAGCTGCTAAATGCACCGATTCATACTAAACTACCAATGCGCGAACGTCCGGTTGCTAATCAGTTGGGTTTTTACGCAGATTACGCAGATGGTTTGTAATTTAAGTGTCTCCAAAATATCTATTAATTGTAAATTGAGCTACTTGACTCTCGGATAGTCAATAAATTAATTAAATGATTATTACAAAGCATTTGCATTAGATGCGTTGTCAAAAATCAAAAGCTAAACTAGTAGCGTATTCAAAATTAAAAGGCTAATAAAATGATTCAAGAGCGCGACTATACGTTAATTATTGATAAAAGCGGTAGTATGTCAACGAACGATCAAGCTGGTGGCAAAAACAGATGGGAGATAATGCAAGAATCTACCCTTGCTTTAGCCAGAAAGTGCGAGCAGTTCGATCCCGATGGCATGACTGTTTACCTGTTTTCCGGCAAATTTAAGCGTTTTGACGACGTGACTTCAGATAAAGTCGCGCAAATATTTATGGAAAACGATCCTGCGGGCACTACGAATTTAGCAGGTGTTCTCAAAGATGCTACTGACAATTATTTTAAGCGGAAAGCAGCAGGTCAAACTAAAGCCAACGGGGAAACAATTTTAGTTGTAACTGATGGTGAACCTGACGATAGAAAAGCAGTTTTTGAGGTAATTGTTAATGCTTCCCGTCAGATGGAAAAAGATGAGGAATTAGGAATCTCTATTGTTCAAGTTGGTAGTGACACTCAAGCAACAAAATTTCTGAAAGCTTTAGATGACCAAATGGAATCAATTGGTGCAAAATTTGATATTTGCGACACTGTAACTTTCGATGATATGGAAGATATGAGTCTTGCAGAGATATTAACTAATGCAATTACTGATTAGGTAATGGGTAATGGCTAATGGGTAATACTAATAAATAAATCAATTAACTTATAGGAGAATTAACTCATGTTAGAAAATCGCGACTACACGTTAATTATTGATAAAAGCGGTAGTATGTCAACACCCGACCAAGCAAGTGGTAAAAGTAGATGGGAAATAATGCAAGAATCTACTCTTGCTTTGGCTAGAAAATGTGAAAAATTAGACCCAGATGGGATGACGGTTTATCTGTTTTCTGGTAAATTTAAGCGTTTTGACGATGTGACTTCAGATAAAGTCGCGCAAATATTTATGGAAAACGATCCTGCGGGTACTACTAATTTAGCAGGTGTTCTTAAAGATGCTACAGATAATTATTTTAAACGTAAAGCAGCAGGTCAAACCAAAGCCAATGGGGAAACAATTATAGTTGTAACTGATGGTGAACCTGACAACAGGAAAGCGGTTTTTGAAGTAATTGTTAAGGCTTCTCAGCAGATGGAAAAAGATGAAGAATTAGGAATATCCCTTGTTCAAGTTGGTAGAGATGCTGAAGCAATGAAATTTCTCAAAGCTTTAGACGATCAAATGGAATCAATTGGTGCAAAGTTTGATATTTGCGACACCGTAACTTTCGATGAGATGGAAGATATGAGTCTTACTGAGATATTAACCAATGCAATTACTGATTAATTAGGGAATAGGGAACAGGCAATAGGGAAAAAGTTAATACTAATAAATGAAAGTTCTTCAGTTCTAAGTATGCTAAGAATTGTACAAAAATTCTTAGAAAGCTTATTATCTAAGTATTCATGTATTTTTAAAACAAATTTATTTATTCATAACTTCTTTTTGTTCCGTTTCCCATTACCTGTTCCCCGTTCCCTTTTTTTTAGATGTTTAATTAGCATCCGCTTGTACGGATGAACCAAAATAAATTAATTACAGGAAAATTAATAAATGTTAGAAAATCGCGACTATACCTTAATTATCGATAAAAGTGGTAGCATGGCAACCCCCGACCAAAAAGGTGGTAGAACCAGATGGGTTGCAGCAGAAGAATCAACTTTTGCTTTAGCGAGTAAATGCGAGCAATTCGATCCAGATGGTATTACTCTTTATACATTTTCTGGACGATTCAAAAGATACGAAAATGTTACATCCAAGAAAGTTATGCAGATTTTTCAAGAAAACGATCCCTCCGGAACAACCGATTTGGCTTCGGTATTGAAACACGCTACAGAAAATTATTTTCAGCGTAAAGCTGCGGGTGAAACAAAGGAAAATGGTGAGACAATTTTAGTAATTACCGATGGTGAACCCGACGACAGGAAAGCGGTAATGAAAGTAATTATCGAAACTTCTCGTCGCATGGATAAAGATGAAGAATTGGCAATTTCTTTTATTCAAGTTGGAACCGATCCTCATGCAACTCGCTTTCTCAAAGTCTTGGATGACGAAATGCAAAGTGCTGGAGCCAAGTTTGATATCTGTGACACAATTACAATGGATGATATGGAAGACTACAGCCTTTCAGAAGTGTTGCTAAATGCAATTATTGATTAGTTATTGCCATTAATCACAATTAAACAAATGGATTCCATCGATAAAATATTGTCCGAACTTCAAGCTGAATATCAGCAATCGGCTAATTCCCCAGTAGAGAAAACAGAGGAAGCGAAGAAGGTTAAAAAAGTAAAGAAAGTAAAGCTTGACTCATCTCCATCTTCCTCCCTTTTTACATCATCATCATCTAAAGGAGATGTAATCGATAATATATTGGCTGAAGTTAAACAAGATGTTGAAGAAAAAAAATTATTAGAAGAACAACAAAAACAGCAAAAACTTGAAGAAGAAAGAATTCGACAAGAACAAATTAAAGCAAAACAGTTAGAAGCGTTAAAAGTTCAAGCTCAAGAATGGTTAAATAAATTAGAACCATTATCTACCGAAGGAATGTGGTTTGAAACTTTTGCTCAAAGCTATCCTTCCAAGTTAGAAGCAGCAATTGAGTATTTGAACAGTTAACAGTGAACAGTTAGCAGTTATCACGTTCAAAATAGAACTCTTTAATAATTAATAATCGCATTATTAAATAGCACTAAATATAGTATTCAAATTTCAAAAAGATAATATTTTTCTGGTAACTAATAACTGCTCACTGCTCACTGCTCACTGATAACTGCTTCGCTCCCCATTCATGCATTGCGTTGAGAATTGGTTGCAAACTTTCTCCTAAAGAAGTTAGCGAATATTCTACTTTTGGGGGAACTTCAGCATAAACTTTGCGATGTACGATTCCATCTTGTTCCATTTCTCTTAATTGTTGGGTTAGCATTTTTTGGGTAATTCCAGGCAAAGCACGCTCTAATTCTCCAAAGCGTCTTACACCTAATAGTAATTCTCTAATAATCAATACTTTCCAACGCCCTCCGATGATTTTAAGCGTAGTTTCTACTTCACAGCTAACCATCTTTTTAGAGTTTTTTACTAATCGTTTCATAGCAAACTTTAATTAATACCGAATCTTAAACTCAGAAACTCGATATATTAAATCATATCAAGTTTTTGAGTTTTAAGTTTTTAAATTAATGAATAAAAATTGCTATAAAATTAATCGGCATATTGAGCAGCAATCAATTAGCAACTCGTAATTTTAGACAAGATTTATCTAGAAGTAAATTTTATAAACTTACTGACAATATTATCAACAGAACGTTTTAATTGATTCTTGCGATACCATCTTTGAAAAGCTGCTTCATATTCTTCACCTTTCATTTGAAAAGTATTCCAGCCATCTAAGCCGACAAACAAACCCCAGAAGAGTAAAATGTAAAGCGCCCAGTTAATACCTCCACCCGTAAGCAAATCCATCGATAGTAAAAAAGTATTAACAATCGCGAAATTACCAGCACGCTTTTTGAATCTTCTTTGACGATGCAGGTTAAATGCTTGTCTGTGCTGAATTTCGCCCTGTTTCGTTGCCCAATCTGCTTCTGCTAAATTAAGACTTTCCGGGGAAATATCCAACTCCGCAGCGATTTCCAGAAGCACCTCGTGAGAAAACTCCTTATCATCATCAACTTGACGTGCGATCGCCAACTGCAAAATCTGCTGTACGTCTTCCTGGCTATAACAACGACTAATTTTATCTCCCGAATTTGTCATACTTATCATCTCTTCTATTACTTTTAATAGAGAATTTCTTTTTTAAGCACAGATTACTGCCATTATTCTAGAGTAACAAATCAATCAGTTGAATTTTGGATTTTAGATTTTGCGGAAAGTTTAGGGTGTAGATGTTCTTCCCCCAAAACTAAGCATCGACGGATTTTGGATTGAAAGTTAGAGTTAGGAGTGATGAGTTAATAATATATATATCTCCCCTTGTCTCCTCTTCACCCCATCCCTCTCCCTTAACCTGTACTTTACCTATAAATAAGAAAATTAAAATTGGAGATTGCTTTTTAAGTTTGGGAGAAATTTTAGTGGAATCTGTGGAATCTAACGAAAATATCCGTACATTATCGATTGATATTGGTGGCAGTGGTGTAAAAGTAATGGTTTTGGATGTTAATGGAAATCCTTTAACCAAGAAATTGCGGGTAGAAACACCCCAACCTGCTTCTAAAAAATTAGTGATTGAAGCGATTTTAGAGTTGGCTGGAATGGCAGGTGAATTTGAACGGGTTTCGGTTGGATTTCCTGGTGTGGTGCGAAATGGAATAACCAATACTGCGGTTAATTTACATCCAGATTGGATCGATTTTGATTTAGCAACAGCTTTGTCTGTGCTGCTCAAAAAGCCCGTCAAAGTAGTCAATGATGCAGATATGCAGGGTTTAGCTGCAATTTATGGCGAAGGTGTCGAACTGGTAATTACTTTAGGAACGGGATTTGGTTCCGCTTTATTTGTAAATGGTAAATTGGTTCCGAATCTGGAAATGGGACATCATCGTTTTCGTAAAAGTGAAACTTACGAAGAACAATTAGGGCGTGCTGCTTTAGAAAAAATTGGCGCTGAAAAATGGAATAAACGTTTGCAGAAAGCTATAGATTATTTACAACATTTGTTTAACTATGATTATCTATATATTGGTGGAGGTGAAGCAGAAAACATCAATTTAGATTTATCCGCTAACGTAAAAGTTATTCCTAATATTTTTGGGTTATTAGGTGGTATTGCATTGTGGCGGGATTAAAAGAAAGGGAATGGGCAATAGGGAATGGGGAACAGTGGGAATAGAATAGAATACAAAGCAATGTAAAAAGAAAGGGAATGGGGAATAGGGAACAGGGAACAGTGGGAATAGAATAGAAAACAAAGCAATATACAATGTAAAAGTACAATTTTTAGGTACTAGTAGGTGATATTGTATCTGCTGTATTTTCTATTGATTCTTTAGAAAATAATCTTTGAGAAATCCAGTAGGTCAAAATGTGAGAAAGTAAACCTAATGGTCCCGCAAATAAGCAAAGTGCGAGGGAATGAAAAGTCCAAACATTTGTTTTAACACCAGCTAAATATATATAGCGTCCCACAAATAAATCCATCACCAAGAAATGAATCCATCCAGTTGCAGCAGCAGTTTCATCGCCAAAAAATCGAGCTATATCTGCTAATTGGGGGTTTGATAAAGCTTCTGCATTTTCGGGTGTAACGCTGCTAATAAATAAATATAAATATAGTCCAGCTAAAGGTATAAATGGAATATACGATTGCATTACTCGTTGCGTAACTTTCAACTTTGGCAGAAAAATCATCAATGCCCAAAAAGGTAAAACAAAAAGATTCGCAATATTAAATAGTTCGCTGACATACATAAAAAAACTCCCCGTTAAATATCGATAATAATCAGTATAGATGTATCGCGTACATTTTATTATTTCCTATCATATTGCTGTGGATAAAAAATATTTATTATTCTGATTCATAAACCAGATAAAATAGTAGAATAACTCAAGCATTAATCCAAAATCCAGTCTTCGGAGCGTGTCCGTAAGGATATAATCTAAAATATAAAATTGAATGGGGTAGCATCTCTTGGTAAATATTAAATGTAAAGATAAAACTTTTTCTAATATACAAGCAATTTTATTTGATAAAAACGGTACTTTGGAAGACTCAGAGGTAAATTTACGTAACTTTGCCCAAAAAGCAGCCAGAATTATAGACGCGCAAATACCGGGTATTGGCGAACCTTTATTAATGGCATTTGGTGTCAATGGTGATACTTTAGATGCTGCGGGATTAATGGCTGTAGCAAGTCGTCGGGAAACAGAAATAGCAGCGGCAGCTTATATTGCAGAAACGGGTAGAGGTTGGATTGAATCGTTAAATATAGCCAGTAAAAGTTTAGATGAAGCAGATAAATATCTGGGTGATTCTCCTTCACCTTTATTTGCAGGTAGTTCAGAAATATTGCAAAAGCTCTCGCAAGCAGGATTAAAGCTGGGTATACTTTCAGCAGCGACAACCCCAGAAGTAAATCAGTTTGTACAAGTTCATCAACTGGGTGACTATATAAACTTAGAAATGGGAGTAGACGGTAATATTTTTAAACCAGATCCAGCTTTATTTTTGCAAGCTTGCGAAAAATTGCAAGTAGAGCCAAGCGCTACGTTGATGGTAGGAGATTCCGTTGCTGATATGCAAATGGCAAGCAGTGCAAAAGCCGCTGGCTGTATTGGTATTACTTGGATTGGTAAGTCGGATAATGTTCGAGATGCGGATGTGGTTATTAATAAATTAGATGAGATTCAAGTTGATTAATCAATTACCAACGATCAATCAATTTTTACCGATTGTAGAGACGTAGTATTGCTACCTCTCCCAACGGTTGCGGGAAAACGAATCGATCGCGAGCAGTTAAAACGACGATTGCAACCCAAGTGTAAACTGCCAATCAGTTTCTAATTGTGGCACATCTAAATCCCGCAAAATAGGTAATTCAAATTCCATCGCTAAACGAGAACCTTGTAAATTACCTTCAGGAGCATACAAATTAATGCCGAAACCTAAATTAATTTGAGTACCGTTTCTTAAATCTGGATCTGCGGTAGGAATCATCATCGGATTTAGGCGATCGTCAGCACCGTCAATATCTCCCCAAGTTGTTCCTATTAATCGTAAAGAAGTACTCAACCAATCCGTCCAATTACGAGCAACCCAACCCGAAAGTTGATATTTATTCCCCAAACGATACCCGCGATCATTTTTGCCCAATCTCAATGTTGTTAAAGCTTGCGCTCCCCAAGAACCCTTTCCAGATTGACCTAAGTAAGTTATTCCCGGTAACAAATCAAAAGTACCCGAACCTATTTGCATTGGATAGGGAAGAATTTGATCTTCACCTGCTGGAGTGTCGTCTTTTTCGTTAATTGAACCCGTAGGAAAACTAGCTCCAAGGTTTAAATGTACCCGCTGTTTATCTTGATTAAAAATTGTATATAGCGCTGTAGTTTTGATATCCCCGAATCCTTCAGAATTTGTTGTGAAGCGTCCACCCATACGGGTAAGATGTTCCATTTCCTTGGAAACATAAGGCAACATTGCCATCAGAGTCAAATTGTCACTAACACCGTACATCCCTCCAAGCATATGCATTTGCATGGTCATATCTACGGGCGTTACCATAAAATCCTGCAAAACTTCGCGATCGCTAAGACTATTTGTACCGTCGCGATTACCATCCATATTCATAAACATATAGCGGTAAGAGAACATAAATTCTCCTTTTTTATGAGCATGATCTCCCATCACTCCAATCGGTGCGTGTCCGTCGGGGCGGGAACCAGACCATTTATTGGGGTCACTATTATGGTTGCTATCTGCTATTAATTTGTTACTGTTTGAATTTTCAGTTAATAATTGATTGGGGAAAGACTTAGGAAATTTATGTAAGTTTGGTTGATTCAAATCTAGTTTATTTATATCTAAGTCAGCAGCAGAAGTAGAAATGGCTGCGTTTTTTTTAGATTGTTGTTGAGTTTTAGTTAATTGCTTTGACTGAATTAATTTTTTAACTAAATTGCTTTTTTATATTATGTCATCTTCTATACTTAATTCTATAATATTATTTTCAGTTTTTGTAATTGATTCTGGATTAACTTCCGCAAAAGCTGCTAACGGAGTTAAAACGATACTGATGATAGACAAACTAGATTGATAATAATTTAACTTCAATTTATAAACCTCTGTTTTTAGTAAGTAATTAAACAGAAGAATATAGTATCAAATCCAAAATCTCTTTCACAAAAGACAGCTTGTCATACTTGCTCTAAATAATTAAATTACTTTTTAATATAAATTTTGTTGTTATCTAATTAATGTCTTCTCTGAAGCTTTTAATAAATTTAACGAACAGTTAATTAAAATTCATTTTACTTGAAATAAATACATTTTTGTGAGATGAGCATCCCTAGCCGCAGTATTTTTCATCTAATTATCTTTTTAAACAAATAAACCCGACATCTTGAAGATACCGAGTTTGTGTCAACTATTATAGACGCAAAGCCCCCCTTACTAAGGGGGGTTGGGGGGATCTGAACGTTTGGAATGCCTAATTTCTCGTTGCGATTGCGTAAGTCCTATATTATTTGATAATTTCCTAACGTTGCACAACTACTGTTGTTCCTACCGATGCCCAATTAAATATTTTTTTGGCATGATTTGGCGCTACATTTACGCAACCGTGACTAACTGGGGTACCAAAATTGTTATGCCAGAATGCGCCGTGAATTCCATAACCACCCTGATAATACATAGTATGGGGAACATTAGGAATATCGTAATCTTCACCTTTCATTCGAGTTTTGACTAATTTTGTATAAATATTAAAAACGCCAGTGGGTGTAGGAGTTGATTTTTTGCCAGTGGAAACAATAACCCCAAAAACAGGTTTATTCCCTTCCCAAGTAATTAATCTTTGCTCTGATAAATCTACTTGAATCCAGCGTTTATTGGAATTCTTGAGTTGTCTAACTTTTTGGTTAACTTTTTGATTCGCTAAAGCCTTACTTGTAGGAAGACTGACAAAACTAGCCGAGAGTGTTATTCCTGCTACTAAAACTTTTAAACAGCGAATATACTGAGGTTTAATTAATGATTTCATGGTAAAAAGTCTCAAATATAGTTGTTTATTGCTTATTTTCTTTTATAGCTGTATTTAACAACTGATTTCTGTCACAAGCTATGAATATCTCTATTTCTATCTTAATTTATATTTTCGAGTAATATTTCTGCCCGTCGAGTTATTAAATCCCAATCTTCAGACAGAATCATATGTTTGGGAAACAACTCGCTGCTCAACCCAATAGCGATCGCACCTGCTCTGAGAAATTCAACTGCGTTTTCTACAGTTACACCTCCGGTTGGAATCAAGGGAATTTGTCCTAAAGGAGCCTGCAAACTTTTGATGTATTCAGCGCCACCAACTGCTTGGATGGGAAATACTTTGACGCAGCTTGCACCATTAATGAAAGCTGTAACAATTTCAGTTGGAGTTAGCGCTCCCGGTATAACTGGCACCTTTTGCTTAACAGCCGCTTGAATTATTGCTAAGTCAACGTGGGGAGTAAAAAGGAATTGCGCTCCTGCATTTACAGCCTGTTGCATTTGTTGTAGATTTAACAGCGTACCCGTGCCGATAATACAGTCAGGTAATTCCACACGTAGTTGTTCAATTAACTCGGCAACTTCGGGAGTATTCCAAGTTATTTCTATCAAATGCATCCCAGCAGATGCGACTGCTAAAGCCATTTTTCGAGCCAAGTTTTTTTTGTGGGCACGAATAACAGCAATAACACGATGTTTTTTTAAAAGTGTCAACCAATATGAATTAGGAATTGATAATTGGGCATTGGGCATTGGGCGTTGATAATTATAAATTGCAAAACTTTGATTTCAAGTCTTTTTTTATGATATTTAAGCTGTATAAAACCAATTCATCCTAGAATATAGGTGTCACATTTTTTTTGCTCAAAAAATAATCACTTATTTATTAATATGAATTATCTTCTATCTTCTACTATCGAGGAGGAATAACCCTAAATTTTCATCTTTTTTTTGATTGATTGTGTATATATGTATAGTTAATGTAATAAAAGCTAAGTAAATAAACGCAATTGTAACAATTCGGATGATTCACAAACAATTTTTTCACAAAAGCTTTATAGCTTCGGTTGCAGCAGTCGCAGTTATTATCGGTGGAAGTCAATTAAATCGCACTTTTGCTCAAACCGCACCGCGATCAAATACAGCATCTTCACAATCCAAACCTGCTTTTACTTTACAGGGGCACATATGGACTATCGAAGCTTTAGATTTTAGTCCAGATGGGCAAACTTTAGTCAGCGGTAGTTATGACCACACCGTAAAAGTCTGGAACCTGAATAATGGTAAACTGATTAGTACCCTTGATGGACATAAAGACGGGGTAAATGACGTTGTTATTAGTCCCGATGGAAAACTGTTTTTCACTGCTGGAGGAACGGCAGAACCTAATACCAGTAAGGTAGTTAAGGTATGGGATATGAAAACCAAAAAATTACTTCGCACCCTCAAAGGACATACTTTAGGAGTGACTTCCCTGGCAATAACCCCAGATGGTAAAACTCTTGTCAGCGGTAGTTACGACAAAACAATTATATTTTGGGATGTAGATAAAGGTATACGAAAGCGTACTTTAACAGGGCATACCAGCCCCGTGCGTTCGGTTGCAGTTAGCCCAGACGGAAAAACTCTTGCTAGCGGTGGTGGTTCACTTCAAGACGATTCCGACAAAACAGTTAAGTTATGGAATATAGAAACGGGAAAATTAATTAGTAATATCAAGGGAAACGACAACCTTATTAGCTTTATCGGCTTTACTCCCGACGGAAAATATCTTGTCAACTCCACAGATCCAAAAATCAACGTTTGGGATTTAAGTACAGGTAAACTAGTAAATCGCTTTGGGGTATCCGACATCGAAGGAGTTACCTCTGCAACTTTAGGAAACGATAGCAAAACCATTGTCACAACCACATTAGATGGTGCAGTAACAATATGGGATTTAACAACCGGAAAAGCTATAAAAACCTTAGTTGAAGCCGCCAACAACCCTCAAAATTACGACCAACTTTATCCTACAAGTACCGCATTCAGCCCCGACGGTAAAACCATTGCCATAGGTGAGGGAGGCGGAGCTTACAATTCAAAATTCCCCATCATCATTCGACGAATGCCGTAAAGAATTTTGGATTTTGGATTTTGGATTTTAGATTTTGGATTAAAAATTCTACCCCCTCTACCCCCTCTTCCCCCTCTAATTATTCCATTACTAATTACCAACTACCAATTCTCACTTCTCATACTTCTCGTAAGCGGCAACAATACGCTGTACTAAAGCATGACGCACGACATCTTTTTGAGAGAATTCGCAAAAGGCTATACCTTCTACGTTTTTTAAAATTTGAAAGGCTGTTACTAATCCCGATTTCTGCTGTGATGGTAAATCGCTTTGCGTCATGTCACCTGTTACTACCATGCGGGAACGGAAACCCAAACGAGTTAAAAGCATTTTCATCTGCGCTGGTGTGGTGTTTTGAGCTTCATCCACAATTACAAAGGCATTATTTAAAGTTCTTCCCCGCATATAAGCTAGTGGCGCAACTTCGATTATGCCTCTTTCTATTAACGACGGTACTTTATCTGGATCGATAAATTCGTTGATTGCATCGTAAAGCGGGCGCAAATAAGGATTAACTTTTTGCTGCAAATCGCCAGGTAAAAAGCCGAGTTTTTCACCTGCTTCAACCGCAGGACGAGTTAAAATTAGCTTCTCGTACTTATTATCAAGCAATGCTTGAACGGCGACAACAACCGCCAAAAATGTTTTACCAGTACCCGCCGGACCAATACAAAATGTTAAGTCACGGTTGCGTATTGCTTCAATATACTGTCGCTGCCGAAAGGTTTTTGCGCGAATTTGTTCGCCACGCCGAGTTTTTGCAAGTACATCCTTTTGTAATGTTTGCAATTCATCTTCTCGATGAGTATCAAGGGCTTGACGCGCTGTCAAGATATCTGTGACAGATAGTGTATTGCCCTTTGTCCAAATATCTTCCAAAGACTTTAGCAATCGAGTAACCAAATCGATTTGTTTTTCAGTACCGCTAACGTATAATTCTTGTCCGCGCAGTACTACAGTCGCTCCAGTTTGTCGCGCTAGGAGCTTGAGGTTTTCTTCTTGGTTTCCCGCTAATGCCATAGCACTTGGGATGTCGGGCAGTTCTATTGTTATGGCATCTGCCATAGTATTTATTCTTTGTTACCAGTAATTTTTTACAAGGTACTCCCTTTATAGGAGATGAATCTTATTTTCTGACCTATTGGTGAAAATAGCAATATTTCTTAATTTTCTTAATATTTAACAATCTTTTCTATTTACTATCAGCCGTAGGGCTGATAGCGAATAAAACAAGAAACAACTTTTGTTGTTTCATTCAAATGCGAGTTTGGGGCTTGGTGAAATCTCTACGTTCGTCACCACGTCTTACTTTAGGTTTGGGCATTGGTACTACTCGATGCCGTTCTTCGCTATTAGATGCGGGTACATCAACTCGATCGTTGCTACCGTAAATATCTAGATATGCCGATTCTCCAGCAGCTTGAGCAGCCAAAGAAATCACGGTGCGAATAGCTTGGATGTTGCGTCCTCCACGACCAAAAACTTTACCTTTATCTGCACTATCAAAGGCAATGCGAATCCAAGCTCGTTTGGTACTGGGAGAAATTTCACAATCAACACTTAGAGAGTTTGGAGATTCCAAAAATGGCTGCATCAAAAAATTTACTAGACCAACATAATCGGGAGTTGTACCGGAATCGGTATTTGTTACTGTATCAGGATGCAGTTGCTGCACGGACTTGTTCAAAAACATTATTTTTTTCTAAAATGCGACGCACGGTGTCAGTTGGTTGAGCGCCCTGTTGTAGTCGCTTGACAATACCATCAACGTCTAATTTTACTTCTTTAGTTCTAGGATTATAAAATCCCAATTCTTCGAGGGGACGGCCATCACGACGAGTAAGGTTGTTGATGGCAATTATGCGGTAACTTGCTTCTCGTTTTTTGCCAATTCGCTTAAGGCGCAGTTTAATCATAAGAAAATCTCGGTAGTTTGGAAACTCAGAGTCTTTAGAACTGAGAGGAAAAACGCCGCGTGTGGTTTTAACCATAGTGGCATTTTCCCGATGGGTGGTTAGCCCGCAATTAAGTAATGTTAGCTTCGACACAGTTAAAGGTCGGTACTTTCCAAAAGACACTGGCTTAACCCAATAAACCTGTTTAATCTTCTGGTTCTAGAGCAGGGGACTAGCTACGCATCCCTTGGTAGGTTCTTTAACGCTTGCCTTTAACGAAAGTCTGGTCAACTACGATTTAAAGTCTTAGGCTAGAAGCCCGGTGTCTTCAGACCTGGGTTGTTGACGATTAAGAGGTTATTCTCCTGCTTTGTTAGGTGTTGATTTACAACTAGAGTTCGGAACAAATCCATCTAACATTATGAAAGCATTTTCCCTAAAAAAAAGGTAATGCCTCTCCCCGTGGAAGGTCAAAAATTCCCACAAGTAGCAGATGATAATTTTAGCACTTGCACGGCATGAAGCGCTATTGAATCTAAAGGCAACTCAATTTTGGATTTTAGATTTTAGATTTTGGATTTTGGATTTTGGATTTTGGATTATCCAGCTTACTCAATTTTGGATTTTGGATTTTAGATTTTGGATTATTCAGCTTACTCAATTTTGGATTTTAGATTTTAGATTTTGGATTATCCAGCTTGTTTTTCTGTTTAAGAACAAAGTAACTGTTAAAGCGTACCAAAACCTTTTTTCTTCTTGGCTTTTTTCGGCTTCTTCTTACCGCCAGCATTACCGCGCCATCCGGGACCAGGAGCATTTCCGGCAGCCATCGGATCTCCACCGCCGAACATTCCGCCTCCTCCCGGCATTCCAGGGAAGTTACCTTGCCCCATTTGCTGCATCATGCTCCGCATTTTCTGGAAGTCGCTTACCAGCTTGCTGACATCTTTTTCTCTATACTTAGATTCACCGCATCCCTTCGCAATCCGTCGCCGTCTGCTGGGAGAACTCGCCAATAAATCCGGATTTTTCCGTTCTTCCGGAGTCATGGAATTAATCATCGTCTCGGAACGTTTAAGCTGAGATTGCCCTTGTTCTAGCTGCTCGTTGGAAATTTTGTTCATCCCTGGAATCATCTTCATGATGCCTCCAAGGGAACCCATATTTTTCAACAAACGCAGTTGTTTAAGAAAGTCGGTAAAATCAAACTGCGCCGACAGCATTTTCTCTGTCATTTTTTCAGCATCGGCGATGTCAAATTCTTCCTGGGCTTTTTCTACCAGAGTTAAGACATCTCCCATTCCCAAAATCCGCGATGCCATTCTATCGGGATAAAACGGCTGTAGGGCTTCGACTTTTTCACCGACACCAACAAACTTAATTGGTGCCCCGGAAATTCGCCGCACTGACAACGCCGCACCACCACGGCTATCACCATCTAACTTGGTAAGAATCGCACCACTAATACCAATTTTTTCGTGGAAAGTACGAGTCAAGTTTGCTGCTTCTTGACCAGTCATTGCATCCACTACCAGCAGCGTTTCATGAGGCTGGACGGCTTGTTTAACATTGGCTAATTCTGCCATCATGTCTTCGTCAATTTGCAGACGACCAGCGGTATCAATAATTACTGTATCAATTCCTTCCGCCTTTGCACATTCCACACCTTGACGGGCAATCTCAACTGGATTTGCATCGCTTCCCAGTTCAAATACCGGGACATCAATTTGTTTTCCTAAAGTGATTAACTGATCGATCGCAGCAGGACGATAAACGTCTGTCGCCACCATCAAACAATTGCGTTCTAATTTTCTCAGATGTAATGCCAGCTTAGCTGTAGCGGTGGTTTTACCAGTACCTTGCAAACCAGCCATCAACACAATAGTAGGTGACTCTTCGGCTTGCACTAGGGGAACGTTAGTTTCCCCCATCACATTTACTAGTTCATCATGAACGATTTTGATAAACTGCTCGCCGGGGCGTACTCCATTCAATACCTCAGCACCTTGTGCCTTGGTTTCAACTTCGCTAATAAATTCTTTAATTACTTGGAGGTTGACATCCGCTTCCAACAAGGAGCGACGTACTTCCCGCAAAGCTTCCTGAATATTGGATTGGGAGATTTTACCTTGTCCCCGGAGCTTTTTCCAGGTAGATTCTAAACGGTCGGCTAATGCGTCAAACATAATTCAATTACTATTAAGGAAGCCAGCAAAGTATTCAAGCGTTATCTACCAGCTTAATAGTTTTTAACTGCTAAAAGCTAGCGGTAGGCAGCCATTACTACTTGCATGGTGAAGACTTAGGCAAAGCTCCCTTTAAAAAGGGGAGTCATTGCGTTGCGGTGAAACATTTTTCCCTACCAAGTTCAAACCTTAAACTTTAACTTGAGAAAATATTACTTTAGTTGCGGATTCACCTAACGATTTAACTTGCTTGATTAAATGCCAATTGAGTAAACCTAAAATAGCTAATTGACAAATAAATACACTAAAAACTTTAATAGCCGTAGTATCTACAAAACCGTAGGGAAAAACAACTGTAAACAACCATAAAGTGCTATCCACATGGTCTGTACTTGATATCGAAATGCTTGAAATAGACCCAATTAGTATTGGCAATGCAATTGCTGTAGCTGTAGTTCCTGTTGCCAATGAATTACGCTTAGAATTTTTAGCCATCAACATAATTTGAGCAATACTAGCATAAATCATAATTAAGCTAATAAAAAAGATTATGCATATAGTAACTATAAAAGATAAACTTATACCCTTGTATTCATATGCTTTTCCTTTCATTAGTATGAGTAAAACAACAAAACTTGCAGCAATCAAAAGATTAATAGCGATAGCTAAAGCACCAGGGCTTTTTTCATCTAGGACTAATTCAGAAAGTAAAGAGTTTTTGAGTAAAACTCGATCGCTAGGTTTTTTTTGTAGTCTAAAAGTTGCCCAATCTTGTATCGCTTGACGATGAGGTAAAATAGCACCTAATAAAGCCAGGAATAGTAGCAGATTCCATATGTATAGATAAATAATTTCAGTGATGAAATCTTGCTGATTCGTCAAGTTTCCATGCATTAAAAAACCCAAATGTACAAAATTAAAAGTTGCTACTAACAAATAACTTTGTCGTTTTCCAAGAAGCGTAGCGTTCGGATTGCGAAAACAACGTATTAATCCTTGCCAAACCCAATAAATTGCCAATACATAATTTACTAAATATAAAGCTAAAAAAGAAACAGCATTTTTTCCTAAAGGTAAATTTAAAAAACTTAAGTTGTAGAACCCCGAACTATTATGCTCGTTCAATAAACCAGAAAATAAATAATTATTCATCTCCATAGGGCTAAACATTCTGACCCATGCATAATAATAATGAATATTAAAATGTTCCCAAGATGCAGAAATCGTTAAAAATATTAAAATTGCACCACTAGCAAACCAAGGTTTACTAACTTTAAAATCAGTATCTCTGAATATCGCAAATAGTGACGCAAAGCTATAAAATAGAATGCAGCTAGCTACAAGGGTTAAGTAAAAATACAAGATATAGCTGAAGGGGATATTTGCACTGATTCCAGCGAATAGATGAAAAGGAATCGCTGTAATAATCATCAGATGAATTAAAACTGGAACTCCTAACATCTTTCCAGTAAAAATACTAAGTTCTGATTGCGGACTGAGACGAATAAAATTCAGCGTACCATCACGTTCTTCTTTGACTAAATCATTAATAATTAAATAAGTTCCCCCAACCAGCAATGTAAAAATAAAAATCATGTTGAATGAGATAAATACCATTCTCCATTCTTCTGGTTGCCAAAAATTCAAATATTTTTCCTTGTTTTGATTACTCTCGAACTGGAGTAGCAATATGAATAATTGAGGAGCTAGAGATATAAATAAAGCGATTGCAACATGAGACTTTTTTAAACGACCTTTTAATTCTCGAAAAAGCTGTGGATTCCATTCACCTATTTGATCTATGAAATTAAGCATCGTATGACCTTATTTATAAAGAGTTAGGGATGAAGAGTTAGAATTTGGAGTTCAAACCCTCCATATAATTTGTAGGAGTAAGAAGAAAACGCAATTAAAACTGAAAAAATTAATTGCTAGCTTTAAATCTTAAACTTTCGCTTGAGAAAACATTGCTTTACTAGCGGATTCTCCGGCGGATTTAACCTGCTTGATTAAATACCAATTCAACAACCCTAAAATAACTGCTTGGCACAGAAAAGCACTCAAAATAATAGGAAATGTAGACTTTTCAGCAGCGAACCAGAAACAAACTGTAAATAGCCACAAAATATTCGATTGCTGTACGTTTAAAGTACCTAAAATTATTATCGGTACAATTATTAATGCACTTGTTGTTCCCGCTGCCCATAAAGTGCGTTTAGAATTTTTCAACATCAGCATGATTTGAGCAATGGTAGCGTAAATCATTATCAAACTGACAAACAGCAATAAGCTACCCAGAAATCTTAAAATGTTATCGCTAGTATACGAAATTGCAACACTTGCTTTTACAAATAATACGATAAAAGCACTTATGACAATTAATAGATTGATTGCCATCGCTAAAATAGCTGGGCTTTTCTCACCAAATATTAATTCTGAAAGTAAAGATTTTTTGGGATAATCTGGACTATTTCCATTTTGATTAAATCTAAATCTTGCCCAATCTTGTATGGTTTGACGATGAGTTAAAATTAGAGCGAACAATGGCGCAAGTAGAAGCAGATTCCATACATATAAAGCACCCATACCTTCATGAAAATTCTCCCAAGAGCTACGATATTCAGAATTAGTATAATGTTCTGAGATAAAAAATCCGATAAGTACTACTTCAAAACAGGTGAAAATTAAGTAACTTTGTTGTTTACTAACAATCGTTGCATTAGGATTGCGGAAACAACGTTTTAGTGCTTGCCAAGCCCAATACGTCCATAATGCATAATTTAATAAATGTAACGCGATTACACCAATCAAACTCTTTCCTACAGCGAAATTAAAGAACTGTAATTCTTGTAAGCCTGGAGTTTGAGAATTAAATAAATCTGGGAAAAGATAATGAGTTATATTTGTAGGGCTAAATAATGTAGCAAAAGCAGCGTAGTTGTGATATTGACTATTCCCGAATGCTTGTATTGACATCCATAAGAATAGAAAAACTACACCACTACCCAACCAAGGTTTAAAACCACTAAGCGCAGAACCACCGAATACACCAAATAAACAAGCAAAGCTATAAAATAAAATAGAGCTAGCTACAAGTGTTAAGTAGAAGCATAAAATATTGCCAAAAGGAATATTTCCAATGATTCCAGTCAATATATGAAAAGGAATTGCAGCGAGAACTACCAGATAAATCAAAACTGGAACACCCAACATTTTTCCAGTAAAGATACTTGTTTCAGATTGGGGACTGAGGCGAATAAAATTCAGCGTACCTTTACGTTCTTCTTGTGATAAGTCATTAATTATCAAATAACTTCCTGCCACCAAAAGCGTAAATATAAAAATTATGCACAGTGATAGAAACATATATTTCCAGTGTTCTTGCCACCACAGTTGCATATTAATTTGATTTGTAGGACATGATACCCATCTTGCATACTGGTCTTTGACAATATTTGTTGCCTCACAATATTTAAAATCAATACTAATTTCACTTTCATTTTCAGGATTACTAGGAAATTCTCGTAATTGATATAGAAATATTACTAATTGAGTAGCTAGAGATGTTATAAACGCGATAATAACTGGAAAGGGTTTCAAACGACCTTTCAATTCCCTTAAAAGTTGCGGATTCCAATCGCCAATTTTATCAATTGAATTTAGCATGATATTAATTAGTTGTTAATGGTTAGTTGATAGTAGTGAGGAATTAGGAGTTAGGAGTTAAGAGTTATTATTTAACCTTTGACCTCTAACCTTTAACCTTTGACCTTTAAACTTAAGAAGCTTGTTTGTGTCCAAGTTTAAGGAAAATGCTTTCTAAGTCTTCTTGGGTACAGTGAAATTCATTTATAGGAATCTCAGCAGTAATAAGAGAACGTAATAAATCAGCAGAGTCTTTTTCTTCCCCAGTAAAGTTGATTTTGACGCTATTTTGATTTGCTAATATTTCCCACTCTTCTACTAACGGATTATTTTTCAGTTCACTTAATAGCGCTTCTTGTTTTCCTAAAGTTGAAATCACTATTTGTTGGGTAGCGCAACTTTTGTAAAGTTCTTGCAGCGAAGTGCTTTCAACTAAAAAGCCGAGTTCCATAATTCCTACTGAGGTACATAATTCGGCTAAATCGCTCAAAACGTGGGACGAAATCAAGATTGTCATTCCTGCTTCCTGCAATACTTTGATGATTTCCCGAAACTGCATCCTGGCAATGGGATCGAGTCCTGAAACTGGTTCGTCGAGCAGCAGTATAATCGGTTCGTGAATAATCGTTCGAGCTAAACACAACCGCTGTTTCATCCCCCTTGATAGGGTAGAAATTAAACTATTACGCTTATTTCCTAGTTGGATTAACTCTAAAACTTCGTGTAATCGTTTGGTACGTTTGGGTTCTTTGAGAAGATATAACCGAGCGAAATAATCTAGATAATCCCAAACAGTTAACTCTTTATATAAAGGATAGTCATCGGGTAAATAGCCCAAACGACGCTTCAGGGTTGGATTTGTTTTATCCCGACGCAGGCGATCGCCATTTAAATAAATTTCTCCTGCGGTTGGCTCTTCAGCTGCTGCTAACATCCTAATCAGCGATGTTTTTCCAGCACCGTTTGGTCCAATAAGTCCGTAAACCTCACCTTCACCGATTTCTAAATCAATATTGTTAACGGCTATATGTTTGTCAAATTGTTTGTATAGCCCATTGGTACGAATTGCTAATTCTTTTACCATTCTTTTTAGGTAAGTTTGATGTTTATCTACTAACTTAACTTTTACCTACAGCTTTGACATGAGTGATTTCGAGGATTATTCGAGGATTAATAATTATTTTTACTATAACTTCAAGTTTTCAGTGTATTTACTTCCTAAAACTGAAACATATTAATCTTTTCACGCTATATTTCTACGTGATTAAACCAGCAATATATTGTAGTTCATTTGTTTTAATAGGTTTGTAGTAGCGCTTCAGCGCCTCATGATTCGGAGGCGCTGAAGCGCTACTACGAACATTAATTGAATTTCATGTGATGACCAAAAATTGTTAAGTTAAGTAAAAATATTTTGATTTTAAAACATATAATTTATTTATTTTTCTCCTACTTCCTACTCCCCGTTCAAAAAAGGGACAACAACCCTCTACAAATGAGTACAGTTGCCCGGTATGATATTAAGTCTGCCCAATTTAACAAATATGTAAAAATACTATGACCCAGAACTACCGCATTACCCTACTTCCCGGCGATGGAATTGGCCCCGAAATCATGGCAGTAGCGGTAAATGTACTCAAAGTCGTAGGAAAAAAGTTTGATATACAGTTTGAATTTCAAGAAGCTTTAATTGGCGGTGCGGCAATCGATGCAAAAGGCGAACCTTTACCGGAAGCAACATTAAACACTTGTCGCGATAGCGATGCAGTTTTACTTGCTGCGATCGGTGGTTACAAATGGGATGAATTACCATCAGATAAACGTCCCGAAGCCGGTTTATTAGGATTGCGAGCTGGTTTAGAATTATTTGCAAATTTACGTCCGGCAAAAATCATACCCCAGTTAATTGACGCTTCAACTCTCAAAAAAGAAGTTGTAGAAGGCGTTGATATTATGGTAGTGCGCGAACTGACTGGTGGAATTTATTTTGGTAAACCCAAAGGAGTTTTTGAAACGGAAACTGGCGAAAAGCGGGGAATAAATACAATGGCGTATACTGAAGCGGAAATTGAACGCATTGGTAAAGTCGCTTTTGACGCAGCCCGCAAACGAGGAGGTAAACTCTGTTCTGTAGATAAAGCTAACGTTTTGGAAGTATCTCAATTGTGGCGCACCACGATCGCTAAACTAGCTCAAGAATACCAAGATGTGGAATTAAGCCACCTTTATGTAGATAATGCTGCCATGCAGCTACTACGCGCCCCTAAACAGTTTGATACTATCGTTACTGGCAACTTATTCGGCGATATTCTTTCCGACGCGGCAGCCATGCTTACCGGCAGTATAGGTATGTTACCATCTGCTAGTCTAGGAGCAAATGCCCCCGGAGTATTTGAACCAGTCCACGGTTCAGCCCCCGATATTGCAGGAGAAGATAAAGCCAATCCTCTAGCACAAATTTTGAGTGCAGCAATGATGCTACGCTACGGTTTAAACCAAGCGGATGCAGCAGACTACATAGAAAACGCGGTATTTCAAGTATTACAGATAGGTTTCCGTACAGGAGATATTATGTCCGAAGGAATGAATCAAGTCGGTTGCCAAGCTATGGGTGAAGCACTGATTCAAGCTTTAGAAAAGTAATTACAAAAGTAATTACAAAAGTAATTAGAAAAATAATCACAAAAATAATTAGATTTCTAATTTCCGTCGGAATAAATTTAGACTCCCATTACCGGAAACTTTTGGATAAACTTAATTGCAAACCTAGTCATAAAACATAAGTAATTCGTGTACGCATTACGACAAGGGCAAGAAAATTTTACAAATCCCGTAACGCAATCTCCGTTGATTGACTCTTCTATCATCAGAGCTGCGGGTCAAATTTACTATACATACTGCGAAGTGCATCCAGAAATCGCTGGACAACCTTCAGGAGTAGCAATTAATCGCGGCAATCATCGAGGAAAAGTAATTTTTACACAGCAACCAGTTCTTTTACCCCAAGAGTGTTTCGTTCCCTTAAATCAAATCGAATCTCATATGTATTAGGAGTTAGTTGTTAGTTGTTAGTTGTTAGTTGTTAGGAGTAATTAAGGTCAAAGGTTAAGGGTTAAAGGTCAAAAGCTTAAATTCTCCTTGTCCCCTTGTCTCCCCATCCCCCCATCCCCTTATCCCCCGTTCCCTATTTGAAATCACGTACTTAAGGGTTATTACTAATTACTTATTAGAAATTAGCAATTACTTTGGACGAATGATTTTGGAATAACTTGATGGATGAGTGGATTGTCGTACCGGCAAGTTTAATTGTTTTCTTATTAGGTGCATCTATTGGCAGCTTTATCAATGTTGTAGTTTATCGACTACCTGCTGGTTTGTCGATTCTTTATCCTCCTTCCCGATGTCCCCGTTGCTTAAACCGGCTAAAAGCTTACGATAACGTTCCGGTATTGGGTTGGTTGTGGTTGCGGGGGCGTTGTCGCTACTGTAAAACTAAAATCTCTCCTCGTTACCCGATTGTAGAAGCTACTACGGGGTTAATATTTGTACTGGTTTTTGTAATATTTCAATTTTCGCCATTAACTATAGGTTATTGGCTATTTTGTAGTTGGTTATTAGCGCTATCGATAATCGATCTCGACACGATGACACTACCCGGAGAACTTACAAAATCGGGTTTAGTGTTAGGTATTTTATTTCAAATGATATTAGGATTATTAGGATTTACATCAAATTCGGGTTGGTTGGGATTACTCAATCAAACGATGCTAGCAATTGCAGCAGCAGTTTTGGGACTATGGTTGTTTGATGGAATTGCCCGTATCGGTACGATTGTTTTTCGTAAAGAAGCAATGGGAGCAGGAGATGCCAAATTAGCAGCCATGATGGGAGCTTGGCTGGGTTGGAAATATTTACTTTTAGCCAGCTTTATTGCTTGTATTGCCGGAGTTGCAGTAGAAAGTGCCGTTATTCTCACAGCACAGAAAAACTTAAAAAGAAATAAACCCTTTCCTTTCGGTCCCTACTTAGCCTTGGGTTCGGCGATCGCCCTTTTTTGCGGTGAAGCGATTTTATCTACTTATTTACAATTATTTTTTCAAGGAAACTGACGAGGATGGGAAGATGGGGAGATGGAGAGATGGGGAGATGGGGAGGTGAGGGGATGGGGAGATGGGGGGATAAGAATTTTAACCTTTAACCTTTACCCTTTAACCTTTAACCTTAATAGCTGGTAACTGTTCCCTGATACCTAATAACTGTAAAATTAATTACCATTAAATCTTTTAAGGATTTGGTATTATCTTTCTGTGGCTAAAAAAATATTTAATTGTGAATTTTAAGCGCTGTTGTAACTATTGTCTTCGGATTTGCGATATTCGAGCGGGCAAACCGAGAAACTTTGTTTTTAGATAATCTGTCTTGGAATATTTATTACAAGCATGAACTGTTGCATCGTCCGTTGTGAACTGCATTACGGTCGAGGAAGTTATACAAACATATATTATAAGACTTGAATTGTTTTACATATTTTCGTTAAGCTGAAAAGCACGGATGATTAACTTCTTGTCTCTATTGCTTAGAAAAACATTGAGGAATAATATAAGTGTCTGACGTGAAAAGTTATATATTTTTAATATTATTAACATTCACACAGAAGACAGAATATAACATTCCCCGTATTCTTGACTAAATTTGACATATAATTCACCTGCATAAGATACACATGGCAAACAACGACGAAACACGCGGTTTTAAATCTTTATTTGATTGGTTTGCGAACCGACGTAAAACGGAATCTATTAGTGTTGAACGTCAAGAACGTGAAATTGCTGATGGATTGTGGCACAAATGCACTAAGTGTACTGTGCTGACTTATACGAAAGACTTGAAAGCAAATCAAATGGTTTGTAGCGAATGCGGACATCACAATCGAGTTAATAGCGATGAACGCATTCGTCAAATTATAGATACTAATACCTGGGTGGAAATGGATGAACATCTGCTTCCTACAGATCCCTTGCAGTTTCACGATCGCAAACCCTACAGTGATCGGTTGCGAGATATGCAACAAAAAACTGGTTTAACAGATGCTGTAAAAACGGGTTTGGGAGAAATAAATGGTTTACCCATCGCTTTAGGCGTAATGGACTTCCGGTTCATCGGTGCTAGCATGGGTTCTGTTGTAGGGGAAAAGCTGACACGTTTGATCGAACAAGCTACCCAGCGACGCTACCCTGTAGTTATTATCTGTACTTCTGGTGGAGCGAGAATGCAAGAAGGATTGCTCTCCTTGATGCAGATGGCGAAGATTTCAGCAGCATTAGAACTTCACCATCAACAAAAACTTCTTTACATTCCTGTTTTGACTAATCCTACAACTGGTGGAGTAACTGCAAGTTTTGCCATGTTGGGCGATATAATTTTGGCAGAGCCAAAAGCTACTATTGGTTTCGCAGGTAGACGAGTAATTGAACAAACCTTGCGAGAAAAATTACCTGAAGACTTTCAAAGCGCGGAAGATTTACTCAAGCACGGCTTTGTAGATGACATCGTTCCCCGTACTCAATTAAAGAAAACTTTGACACAATTAATTGCTTTGCATCAACCACCCTCAATGACAGCGAATAACAATTTGCTGGTGTGGGAAACAACGAGAAACTTTAACCACAAAGTTGTCAAAGAACAATCAGCAGTCAACAGCGATCAGTGAACAGTTACCAGTTACCAGTTACCAGTGAACAGTTACCTGTTTTAATAAATTAGATGTAGAGACGCGATACCCTTGCGTCTCTACAAAGTTTTAAGGATAAACAAACTAATAATCAATGAAATAAAACATTAACTAGCGGCGAATATTCCTAAATCTATAGTCATTCCAATTAATTTCCGTAGTGCGTTAACGCACTACCCACCACTTGTTTGCTATTTAAAATCACTATACACAAGATTTATCTTTAAAATTTAAGAGTATTAACTGCTCACTGCTCACTGTTGACTGTTAACTGTTTGCAACTTGCGAAAACCTTGAAATATCTTGGTTAAAGATTGTCTCCGAGCTTCTTGTACAAACAAAAGTGGAACAAGTGCTATTAACCGGAACCCTACAGACATCATAAATAATCCCGATAAGCCTCCGACAAAGGCATTTTCTGCAATAAAACCGCCGATTGTTGTGCCAATTGCACCGCTAACACCAGCAAAAGCGGCGGCGGTTGCAAAATAAACTGACTGCATTCTTACGGGTGCGATACTTAACTGTATGTTGTTGCTGCATAACTCAATTGCTGCGGTGGTACCTCCAATCAGGATATGCAGTAAAGGCAACCACAACCAAATACTTAAAATATCTACACCAATTCCCACCCATAAAAGCGGAATTACTGCAACTAAAATTCCTACTAAAAATAAGATAGTGCGATTCCCTACTTTGTCTGCTAATTTTCCCCATAAAATCAGCATTAACATCCCAGCACCAGCTTGAAAACTACCGTAAACACTCACCCAACTGACATCTAAGTCTAAGGTGTCCAACATATAAAGATTAAAAAATGGCGTACTTAAGTTGAAAGCAAACATCCATAAACTGAAGTAAGCCAAGAATATTAAAAAATTTGAATCCTTCCACATACTGGGAGGCTGGTTAAGAGGTTCGTTAAAAATTTGATTCGTAGTTTCTGAAGTTTCTTCTTTTTCTATATTATTTGAAGTTTTATGATTAAAATCTTTTACTTGCGAATAATTATGAGACTTGGGATTAATATCTGTTTTTAAAAACTGACAAGCAAGACTTGCTACACCAGCAACCAAACCTAAAATTAAAACTAATCCGTAACCTTGCATCGTACCACCAGGCCAAAAACTGACTATTAAACCAGCTATCGGTACGTAAAGCAGTATGGTAAAACTAGCAAAACTATTTCGTACACCAAAATATCTTCCTCGTAACTGCCGAGGAACCAGCATCGCCATCCAACTCAACCAAGATGCACTTCCTAAAGCTTTTAATACGTGACTCGCTAAAATTATCAACAGCGTTAAAACAACTAACTGGTGATTTTGCAAATCTCCCCAGCCCCAACTCGCTGCACCAATGGCGATCGCCAAAAATAGCCATAGCAATCTAGCAGCACCATAAGTCCAAAAACAGTAGCTGTGACGACTATCGGTACGCTCAGAAAGGTAAGCACCTAAAGGCTGCAAAAGATTTACCAACATGGGAATCGAAGAAAGCATCCCAATCTGTACGACATTTGCACCTAACTCTACTAAAAAGTTACTTAGCAGAATTCCAGTAGTAGTAATATCAAATACCGCAGCAAATACTCCATCCGCAGTAGAAGCTTTCAAACTTTTACGGATGTCATTTTTAGAAATTCTCTGATTTTGAGATTGAATTTTATAGCTCTCAGAAAGTACTGACGGATTCATAGTACTCTGAGTGTTTTCTGGAACTTCAAGAAATTCTGTATTTACCTGAACAGATTGCATTAGCCACCATAAAGAAATAGTTGTTTTTAAGCGATCGCCGACTTAAATGTTTTCAAGTGTCGTGTAGACAACTTTCTGCTAATCTTACATTACAAAAGTTAATAAAGATACATATAAATACAATTTAGTAATAGTATTACTCGTAATTTTTAAACATTATATGACTGATTTGAAACAAAAATCCTCATTAGGGAATGGTTTTACTTGATATTTTTTCTATCCGAAGTTATAAATATTAAAAAAATCTAAAATATATTCAAAAAGATTTGTAACGCTGGTATTTTGTATCTCTCATCGAATCTGCCAGGATTTGATTGATAATTGATGCATTAAATTTAGTTCTCAAGACTATTCCCTGTTCCCTATTCCCCTTGTCGTTTGCGAATCGAATCATTATGAACAAAAAACTATTTAGTTTTTTAGGAATATTGCTAGGATTTAGCTTAGTAATAGTTGGTTTTAATAATCTATTCTTATCAAATCCTTCTACATCATCAGATATAGTTACTATTAAGCTTAGCGGTTGGGGTGCAAGTGCCGTTGAACAAAAGCTGTTGAAACAATTGCTGCAAGATTTTGAAGTGGTGCATCCAGCCATAAAAGTCAAATATGAGGTCATCAACGACCAATATATGGATGTAATTAAAACTCGTTTGGTTGGGGAAGCAGCGCCAGATGTGTTTTATTTGGATGCTTTAGAAGCACCTTTCTTGATGAGTCAAAATGTTCTCGAACCTTTAGATAGTTATATAAAACCGGAATTTGATTTGAATGATTTTGAACAAACTTTGCTAAATAGCTTTAAATACGAAAACCAAATTTATGGACTTCCGAAAGATTACTCAACTCTTGCTTTATTTTTTAACAAACAAGCTTTAAGTGAAAAAGGTTTTACTAATCCTCCTGCCACTTGGAAAGAATTACTTAGTTACTCGCATAAATTAACAGAAGACAGTAATAAAGATGGCAGGATAGATAAATACGGGTTTGGAGAAATTGCCGAATTAGCCAGACAAGCTTATAAAATCAAAGCTTACAACGGACAAATTATCAATAAAAATGGTTATGCAGCTTTTGCTTCCCCTGAAGCTTTGAAAGGATTGCAATTAGCTGTCAAACAATATATAGAAGAAAAAACTTCCGCACAAAAAACAGATGTAGGAACAAACTCCGGCAGCGAAATGTTTGCCCAAGGTAAAGTCGCAATGGTAATAGAAGGAAACTGGGCAATTCCTTATTTAAAAGAAACTTTTCCTAACTTAGAATTTGGTACCGCAGAAGTGCCGACGATAAATGCTAAAAAGGGCACGATGGTATTTACCGTTGCCTACGTCATGAACAAAAAAGCAAAGCACAAAGCCGAAGCTTGGGAATTAATTTCTTATCTGACAGGAAAACAAGGTATGACAAAATGGACTGAAAATGGTATTGCTTTACCAACTAGAAAATCGGTAGCTGATAAATTAGGTTACGAACAAGATAGTTTACGCTCTGTATTTGTAGCGGGAGTCGATTACGCTATTCCTTGGCAAATTGGAAAATATTCTGCACCAATTATAAACAATTTTGAAAATCAATTTACCAGCGCTATTTTAGGACAGCAACCTTTAGAAAAAGCAATGAGAAAAGCTCAGTTAGAAGCGAATAAGCAAATTAAAACAATAGAATATTAACAAGTAATTAGTAATCAAATAATGCCGAAATTTTAGAAAAGCCGGATGAGAAATCAGAATCTGGTGGCACAATCAAATTTAGATATACGAACACAGAAGGAGTTACAAAAGTCTTTGAAAAGAAAACTTTCCTAAAGCTTCCGATGGTAAAGTTGATTTACACAGAGGTGGTTTGGGGTTAGGTATTGACCTTGGTACGGGAAAACACTGAAGGCTATTCAGAATAACCGCTACATAGAGAAACATCCTGATACTGGCGCAAACTTGCGCGATCGCCAAATTCCTCATTGGGATACTATTTTGGATATGGCAGCGAAGTTATGCGAAAAAACTGAGTTTGGCTATCTCGGTATTGACGTAGTTTTAGATCAAGAAAAAGGGTCATTACTGCTAGAAATCAATGCTCGCCCCGGACTTTCAATCCAAATTGCCAATCAAGAAGGATTAATTCCGCGATTAAAAACAATTGATTCAAATGTAAATAAACTTTCCGGAATCGAAGAGAAAATTGCTTTTGCAAAAGAGAAATTTGCGGTAAATAACTAGAAACTTCATATTGTAATGATAAACACAAGAATTTATACGGAAGATAGATCGGTGAATTGAATGGGTAAGATAACATATATTCTTATTTCTGGTTTCTGATGTTATCCGATATTGATTTGATTCGAGAATTTGTCAAAGTATCCATACAAAAAAAGGAAGTTTTATTAGCAAATTCAACATTACGAGGTGAAGCAGCTTATAAAAGCAATCAATTAACGGCAAAAAAAGAAGGGATTATTGCCACAACTAAACTAGAGCGCACATTAAATCCATTTTTTATTAAACACCAGTCAAATTACTGGCAATTAATAAGCCAGGTATTGGCTGAATACAACTTTATCCTCATGGGAGAAGTTGATAGTCGTGGTTTTTATCAATATCAAT
Source organism: Calothrix sp. CCY 0018 (assembly GCF_963920925.1). Lineage (NCBI taxonomy): Bacteria > Bacillati > Cyanobacteriota > Cyanophyceae > Nostocales > Calotrichaceae > Calothrix > Calothrix sp. CCY 0018. The sequence continues at coordinate 37,842 of NZ_CAWUDI010000025.1, forward strand.
ACTGCCAGATTCCACCAGGTTATGAAATGCATTGCCAAAAAGCAGGTATGCTATGGCGAATTTGGTGGAAATATCGGCGAAAAATTGAAGGTAGAGTAATTCAATTAGAACTTCTAATCCGCATCCGAAATACATGGTATCCCATCAGAGGTTTAGCAATTAGCGATGGAATGATTTATATCGAAACATTAGGAAGTGAGATTGCACTTGGCTTAGAAGATACGGTGATTTGGTTGAGTAAAGTGAAGGAAAATAAATAAGATGCTAATTCTGAATTTGCATTGCTCTTGTTAGAAAGTCTGCCTAAAAAATGGAAGCATTTTAGTAAAGTTTTATTGCTTAGCTCAAAAAACTTTGGCTTATTATTTAATTGTGCGTTTCAGCTAACTATTAATTTTTCACAATTTTGATTTGTGCCTATAATAAATACTTTTAACGGCACTTTAGCGCTAAAATCTTAGTTATCAACTTGGAAAAAAGTGGCTCTTCCGCGCTTAGTATCCTAAAAAAATATAAAAAAAGGGAACAGGGAATAGGGAACTCTTAATAGCAAAAAAAATCTTTTTTTAAATAAATTTAATCAACAGAAAGACAATTTTGTTTAAGAGAATGTAAGAATGCGTCAATAACTATACTAGGAACCTCTCTCCAAACCTCTCTCCTTTTAGGAGAGAGGCTTTGAAACCCCCATTCCCTCATAGGGAAGGGGGGCAGGGGGGTTAGGTTTCCTAGGTGCTGGAAGTAAAACATAATACTTTTCAAACATCCTCTAAGAGCAAGAGTTTCAGCTTTATTTTCTAAAATTTAAGAACCAAAAAATTTAAACATATACAGGACTTACGCAACCGCAACCAGAAAGTAGGCATTCCCAACTATAAGATTCCCCCAACCCCCCTTAAAAAGGGCAGGGCTTTGCGTAAGTCCTAATATATTTTTTCTCTACTTAAGCGTAATTCTAGGTTATGCTTTGTGCCTTAAACCCAGACTGGCATTCCTCCGCCGCTTTCCCTTGGGGAGGAATGCCAGTTGAAAGTTGAAAATTTATTTCCCCGTCACCAATAAAACATTACAACTGCTTCACTTCAGCAACTAATTTACCTACCATGTCTTTAGCACTACCAAAAAGCATCGAGGTTTTATCTTTGTAGAACAAGCCATTATCTACGCCAGCAAAACCCTTGCTCATACCGCGCTTAATGACAATCGTTTGCTTTGCGCGATCGACTTCTAAAATGGGCATACCGTAAATTGGACTATTTTTATCGCTTTTTGCAGCTGGATTCACAACATCATTTGCCCCAATAATTAAAGCAACATCAGTTTGTTCAAATTGGGGATTAACATCTTCCATATCGTAAAGCTGTTCGTAAGGTACGTTTGCTTCAGCCAATAATACATTCATATGTCCCGGCATTCTTCCAGCTACGGGATGAATCGCATACTTGACATCTACACCCATACGCTCCAATTGATCCGCCAATTCGCGAACACCATGCTGTGCTTGAGCAACAGCCATACCGTAACCGGGAACAATCACCACGGAACGAGCATAACCTAACATCATCGCACATTCTTCTGGATCGACGCTGCGAACAGTTCCTTCGGTTGTACTCTCACCAGCAGCACCACTAGTAGCTCCACCAAAAGCGCCGAATAACACGCTAAACAAAGAACGGTTCATTGCCTTACACATAATTTGTGTCAGGATTAAACCACTTGCTCCCACCAAAGCACCGGCGATGATTAACATATTGTTCATCACCACAAAACCAGCGGCGGCGGCAGCCAAACCAGAAAGCGAGTTCAACAGCGAAATTACCACCGGCATATCGCCACCACCGATAGGGATAACGAACAATACACCTAACAGTAATGAAATGCCGACTATTCCTAAAAATACGGGTAGATTATAAGGATTAACAATCAAAAGTCCACTACCGACTATATAAGCAACTAACAGCAAAATATTAATCGGTTGCTGCAAAGGATAAGTAATCGGCGAACCTTTGAGAATACCTTGTAGCTTAGCAAAGGCGATGGTACTACCTGTAAAAGTGATACCGCCGATAAATACATCCAGCAGCATCGAAATATTTACATCCAAACCAATTGGCTGATTCGTTTCCAGCAACCGCCAAAACTCCGCAACCGCTACTAAAGCAGAAGCAGAACCCCCCAAACCGTTAAGTAAACCTACCATTTGGGGCATTTGCGTCATCTGCACCGTATAAGCAGCGATCGCACCAATAGCGGAACCAATCGCTAAACCGATCAAAATCATTTGATAATTCAATACCTGCTGATTTAAGAGAGTTGCGACAATTGCCAACAACATCCCCACAGCAGCCATTACGTTACCATTTCGTGCAGTAGCAGGAGAACCTAACTTCTTTAAGCCTAGAATAAACAAAGACGAAGCTACTAAATACGTTATCTGTATCCCAGTTGGGAGAAAATCGCTCATAAAATTTGATAGTTGTTAGTTGTTAGTTATTAGTTGTTAGTTGTTAGTTGTTAGCTATTAGTTAAGAGTTAATATTCACTCCTAACTCCTAACTTCTAACCTGCTTTCTTCTTGAACATTTGCAGCATTCTGTCGGTAACTAAAAAACCACCGACAACATTAATAGTTGCAAGAGTTACGGCAATCAAACCAAGAATTACCGATAGATTTGATTCCTTGGCACCAGCAGCAACAATTGCACCCAATACAGCAATCCCGGAAATTGCATTGGAACCAGACATCAAAGGTGTATGCAAAGTTGGCGGTACTTTATTAATGACCTCAAATCCAATAAATGAAGCCAAAACAAATACGAATAAAGCAGCAATTAATGCTTCTGTCATTTCCAAAAAACTCCAATAAAAATCAGTTATCAATGACCAATTATCAATTGACAAATTGGTCATTGTATGGCGTTCCGCCACGCTTCGCTAACATTGTTCGTTGATAATTGTCAACTGTTAACTGTCAAAGCTTGTAAAGCGTCTTTAACTCGTTGATTGCGAATTTCACCATCGTGGGTGACGCAAGCGGCGTTGACAATATCGTCTTCAAAATCTAAATTCAATGCGTTGTCTTTTACCAGTAATTTCAACAGTGATACAAGATTCTTAGAATACAATTGACTGGCGTGAACTGGTACTGATGATGGTAAGTTAACTGGCCCGATGATTGTCACGCCGTTCTTAACTACATTTCCACCAGGTTCTGTATAAGCTGCGTTACCACCTTGATCTGCGGCTAAATCCACAATTACCGCACCGGGTTTCATTTGGGCAATCATTTCTTCGGTAACTAATCGAGGCGCTTTTCTACCCGGTACTTGAGCAGTTGTAATTACTACATCTGCATTTCTGACTCTATCGGTAACGGCTTCTTGAGTACGCTTTTTACTTTCCTCGGAAATTTCTTTAGCGTAACCGCCAGCGGTTGCTGTTTCTTCTTCTAATTTAACTTCGACAAATTTTGCACCTAAACTTTGTACTTCTTCTTTAACGGCAGGGCGAATATCAAAGGCTTCTACCATTGCTCCCAAACGTCGAGCTGTGGCGATCGCCTGTAAACCAGCAACCCCCGCACCCATGACAAATACTTTGGCAGGAGCAATGGTACCGGCGGCTGTTGTCAGCATGGGGAAATATTTCGGTAATGCTTCTGCGGCGATTAATACCGATTTGTAACCCGCAATAGAAGCTTGGGAAGATAAAGCATCCATACTTTGCGCCCTGGTGGTGCGAGGAATCATTTCCATACTGAAAGCAGTGATTTTTCGTTGAGCTAACTGCTCGGCAAGGGATGGATTTGCTAAAGGATTAAGAAATCCGATATATACACTTCCTTCCTTTAATGAATCAATTTCCGCGCTACCATCTTCTCGTTGTTTTGGTGGGCTGACTTTGAACAGGATATCTGCTTCACCCCACAATTTTGCAGTATCAGAAATAATTGTTGCTCCAGCTGCTTCGTAATCAGAATCGTTGTACAATGCTTTTTCACCAGCACCCGATTCTATCGATACTTCAAAGCCTTGTTGCACCAACTTTGAAACAACATCTGGAATTAATGCTACACGACGCTCGCTAGCTTCTATTTCTTTAGCAACTGCGATTCTCATGAATTCTCCTAATCGTTAATTATTTTTTAGAAACAGTGAAAATATTGAATATTACTTTAAGCCAACCCTCATTTATGCTGGGAAAGTCCGTTGGTAACAGCAAGCAGGATGGATGGGGACGACTATTGCACTTGGCGGCGAAAATAGATAGAGCCTCTTAATGCTTTTTTGGTCTTAGAAGGCAGTTTACAACACTTAAGTATTGTTCATCTTAAGTCGATTCCCAAACATATAGTCTTATCTTTAACTTTTTTTCGGGATTGAACAATACTAATTTTACTTGCTTACATATAAAAAACTTTAGTTGCTGATACCAATATCTATAGATTCGTCAAACTTAAATATTTTAATAATAATTTAGCTACATTTTTGTTTGCATTCAATCTTGTTACCACAAAGCCTGCAAATAAGCAGCAATCATATTGTTTAATTAGCTCCGCCAGATAAAATTTCTCTTTCTCTTGTCTTTCTGAAGATAGCGTAATTCAATCTATAATTGTTGGGTTAACTATTTCAATTTTTTTAACAAAATACTTCATTCTCGAAACAGTTGTACATATTTAGAAACACTATCATATTTTCATCACAATCAAGATGCATCTAATTGCTGTATTTACTTTCCTCAAAATTAAAATTATCTATCGTTTAAAATAATTAGTAAAAGCTTCCAAATATTCACACCCACTATATTCGATTCAAACAAAAAATTATACTTTTAGGTTAGATATTTTAGATACTTGTTTTTTTAGCGATTATTGCATATTAATGCGGAAGGTGACACTTTTTGTAAGTGGCTTACGTCAAGTATTTGGGATTCAGTAGTAAAGTTTAGTTACGAGCATTAACTTCGTACCGCCTTTATAACAACAATTTCTGCTAGAGGAGTGATTACTATGCGACGTTTACTTTCTGCTGTAGCCGTAACTGGCTTTTTGCTTGCTGGAGTGCCAGCTATCACCTCCGCACAAGGTTTACCAGGATTAACTTTGTTTAGCGGTGTAAAGAGCGAAAATCAACTATCATACCGATTAGATTTTGGCGGGCAAACACGTGACTGGGATCGATACCGTTTAAGAATTCCCGGCAAAAAACTGAAGATGGCAGTAGAGAAATTTGTCATAGCTTACCCAGATTATTACGACGGAGAATTCGATACCGGCGAAATTGAAATCAAAGTAGGAAGTAAAACCACAAAATTAGCTAAAGATGAAGTCAAATGGGATAAGCAAGGCAAAGTGCTTGAACTCTATCCTAAAGAAGCCATCCCCGCAGGTAAGAGCGTCGAGTTGCAGTTATCCAACACGCGAAACCCAGATTTTCCTGGAACATTCTACTTTAACTGCTTAATTCAATCTCCCGGCGACAAAACAGCGTTAACCCGCTATGTAGGAACTTGGATTATCAGCATTAATTAAAAGAGTTAGAAGTTAGGAGTTAGGAGTTAGGAATTTAATAGATTTTAGATTTTGGATTTTAGATTTAAAATCTTTCCTATCTCCCCATCTCCCCATCTCCCCATCTCTGATTATTTAATTTAGCTTTAAAATTTAAAAATTAAATGGTATAATAGCTGATTGTAATTTTTAACAGGTGCCAGGAAGGAAAATTATGAAAAGAACGTTAGGCGGCACTGTCCGTAAGAGAAAGAGAACTTCTGGATTTCGTGCGAGAATGCGGACACCGGATGGTAGAAACGTGATTCGAGCTAGAAGAAAAAAAGGTCGTCATCGTTTAAGCGTTTAAACGTTTTGTGTTGAAAGGTTAGGAGTATTTGATATTGGCTTTGCCGTCTTCAAATCGACTCAAGTCCCGACACGATTTTAGGGCAGTTTTCCGGGAAGGATTTCGCTGTCATGGTTATTACATGACCTTGAGAGCATTACAACCGCGTAATGACAAGCTACCTTCTTGGGATACTCCCGACGATTCGGAACGAGAAAAAACGCTTCCCTCACTCACTCCACCGCGAATTGGTATATCGATTAGTACCAAAGTTAGTAAAAAAGCTGTAGTACGCAACCGACTGAAGCGGCAAATCGCAGCTGTTTTATATGAATTATTACCGAAACTAGCCCCCGAATGGCGATTAGTGGTAGTTGTAAAACCAACAGCCGCACAACAAGAGTGCGGAAGCAAACAATTTCTGCAAGAATTAGAGCAGTTGTTGGTAAAAGCCGAGGTCATAAATGGGCATTCGTGAAGAAGTTTATTATGAAGGTGGTCCTCATATTGGGGATCTAATTATAGGTATACTGATTGGACTTACTATTGTTGGTATACCGTTAGCTGTTGGGGCTATTGTTAGAGCATTGTGGCTGCGTTACCGGATCACCGATCGGCGTATATCAGTCACTGGTGGTTGGATGGGACGCGATCGCACGGACATAATTTACTCGGAAGTTGTGAAAATAGCGTCAGTTCCCCGTGGTGTTGGCTTGTGGGGCGATATGGTACTAACTCTTAGAGATGGTAGCCGTTTAGAATTAAGAGCGCTTCCTAAGTTTCGGGAACTTGAAAGTTATATTTCCCAGCAGGTAAGCGCTAGAAATCCTAAGTTTGCCGATGCTGAGAAAAAGTAAGTTAATCGTCTTCAAAAAAGCCAGGTTTTTGGTAGCCGTGCCTCAAGATGAATCAATTCAAAATACAAATTTGAAAATAATTAAAAATAATTAAAAACAATTTTTAGTTTTGAATTGGTGCTATATCTATCTATTTCACAGATTGGACTATCGGTACTTGAAAAAATGTGCGGCTATCCGTAGGATAGCTAGTCACATTTTTGATCGGGATTTCGATAAATTAGATTCAGTTAATTTAGTGTCTATAGGGTTGAATTCAAAATAATGGACTTTGGTATTGGGTTCCTCTCGAACAATGTAATGCTGCCAATCATAGACTTGTTCTATAGCATTGTGCCTAGTTATGGATTGGCGATTATTGCTTTAACATTAATCATCCGTTTCTCACTTTATCCTTTAAGTGCGGGATCGATTCGCAATATGCGGAAGATGAAGATTGTGCAGCCGGTAATGCAAAAGCGGATGGCGGAAGTCAAAGAAAAATATAAAGACGATCCGCAGAAGCAGCAAGAAGAGATGATGAATACTCAAAAGGAATTCGGCAATCCGCTCGCTGGTTGCGCTCCTTTGCTTCTGCAAATGCCTGTATTGCTAGCACTTTTTGCAACATTACGGGGTTCGCCTTTCGCTACTGCAAACTACAATGTCAATTTAGACATTTTGCCTAGCGAACAAATCGAACGAATTCAACCATCTGCATTCGCTACAAAACCTTCAAGTATTTATGTTGATGAAGGCGATCGCATAAAAGTAGCTGCGATTCTTCCCGGTGGAAATAAGTTAGCTGTGGGAGAACACACCAAGCTTCAATATCAAACAGTTGATGGTAAACCGTTTGAAGAGGTTTTGGAGCAGCACCCAGAAAATAAGAATAAGTTACTGCCTCAGTGGAAAGTAACTAAAGGAGCAGAACGGATCAGCATTGATTCAGAAGGTAATATAGAAGCGTTACAGCCCGGAGATGTGACTATTCAAGGAAACATTCCTGGATTAGCAGCAGACACGGGTTTTTTGTTTATCCAGGCTTTGGGTAGAGTGGGCGCATTTGATGACGATGGTACCGTTCGTTGGGATATCGTCTGTATGATTGCACTGTTTGGCGTTTCGCTTTACGTGAGCCAGTTAATTACCGGACAAGGTAATAATGCAACTGATAATCCACAGCAGAATACTGTAGCTAAACTGACTCCAATTTTGTTTTCCGGGATGTTTTTATTCTTCCCGTTACCTGCTGGGGTATTGATGTATATGGTAATTGGTAACGTTTTCCAAACCCTACAAACTTACATCCTTTCCAAAGAACCCTTACCGGAAGACATACAAAAAATTGTGGACGCACAGGAAAAAGAAGCCTTAAGCGCAGAAGCAAAAGCGCTACCGTTTGAACCGAAAAGTAGTAAAAAGAAAGCAACAAGCTGATGATGAGCGATACTCGGATGAAACGCGGGGAGCAGTGGTTAGAAGAATTGCTGCAATTATCTGGGTTCTCTGTGGAGATTAAAAGCAATAAAGAGGAAAACACCTTGGGAGAAAAAGATCCACTTTCTCTTAATAGCTATTGGTTGACAATTGATGAATCCAAATTAACCGAAAATCAAATCCAAAATTTGATTGGACGCGATGGTAAAGTGCTAGATGCAATTCAGTATCTAGCAAATTCTATTCTTAACTTGAACCAAGAAACTGAGGAACAAGCATCTTATACAGTCGAATTAAACGGCTACCGCGTTACTCGGTTAGCCGAAATTAGCGGCATGATAGAAGAAGTAATTGATAGAGTCCGTAACACCGGACAAGAAGTGGAAGTAAAATCCCTCAGTTCAGCCGAACGTCGTCAAGTTCACACTTTGTTAAAGGGTTTTGAAGACTTAGAAAGCTTCAGTCAAGGTAAAGAACCACATCGCCATCTGGTTATACGTCCAGCAGTATGGTAAGTAGATTTGAGGGTTGGGGATATATAGAATATTCCCTTACCTTCTTCCTTTAAAGATTATTTAAAATCAATAAATGGTGAATAATATGGACGCAATTTATATTCCCCAGCTTGCTCAAGCGTCAAAACCGATAGAAGATATAGTTGTTAAAGAATTTCTACCAGGTTTAAATACTTTAACGCCAGTTCGCGGCAATATTCGCGTCGAGCATCGCGGTAATTTTTTAGAAGTAACGGCACAAGCTGAAGCAATTATGACCTTAAGCTGCAACCGCTGTTTACAACAATACAATCATCGGGTTCGACTTGATACTTCAGAAATTATTTGGTTAGATGAAGAAGCCGAAGTTGAAGAAGAATTTCTTGCCGAAAGAGAAGTTGCTTTAGACGAATTAGTAGAAAGTGTATCACCATATGGATACTTTCATCCCAGCGTTTGGCTATACGAACAAATGTGTTTAGAGATTCCCCAGCGTCAATTATGCGAAGAAAAATGTCCGGGAATACAACCAAATCAAGATAGTACAGAAGATAAACCAATTGATAGTCGTTGGGCTTCTTTACAATCTTTGAAAAGACAGTTGTAATGCAGGATATAAATTATAATAATTGCTGCTGTTTAGAAACCTGGTTTTTTGGAAACACTGGGTTTTTTTAATATTAATTAAAGCATGATTGAAGAACGTGAATATTATGAGCAAAACGCAGGCAGAAAAATCACATAATTCAGATGATGAGCTTCTAGCTGAATACCAATTTGATTACAAGAAGTCGAAGCCTAACCGCTTTGTAAATCGTCGATACCTTCGATCCAGTTTCAGATTTAGTAACAGAAGCAAGACATCGCGAAGTTAACATTAATATGCGATTATACAATCAATTTTTTAGAGATAAATCGCAGTGAAATCTATTTTATATATAGTATTTCTTAAATTTTCAATTACTGCTTCTATTCTTATGATCTGTTTGGGTTGTAATGAACAAAGCAAAAAATCTGTAGATACCACAGTTGAACCTGCTCCACAAACAAAAACCAGTCAATTAGATATCGCTAAGGTAATTGTCGGCTATTGGGTAACACAAACAGGTCAAAATGAATTGCGTATCAATTAAATCTTGATTATTTCGCAATATTTCCGCTTCAGTTCCGCGAGGGCAACTCATTAACGTTTCAATAAGTTCTAAATAAGCTTTATGACGTTCATTATCTTCAGAATTAAAGGTCTTTGTTGCTTGTGCTAACATACCCTTTAATTGCTTAGCGAAATGTCTTAAAAACTTAGTAGTTCGAGTTGCACCAGTTTCTTCAGCTTTGATGGCTATCTGTTCCATCACCATAATTAAATCTTCATCAACCAATTTTGTATTGGCTTTTAAGATTACAAATTCCTCTCCGTTGCCACAATTTAGAAGTTGTTTAATCAGAGCAACATACTCTTGCAGACGGCGTTCATCCATGAGGGTGAATCTCCGTAGTTTTAAGACAATTTTTACACTCCTATCCCAACAACGTAATCGATATAAATACCTCTTTTAAGTGCCTTGATACATTTGTTGCGACTTTATGGTGATGGGGGGATGGGGAGAGAGGGGCATGGGGAAGGGGACAAGGGGAAGAATAATAACTCCTAACTCTTAACTCTTAACTCCTAACTATTCCTTATGACCTAATTAAAAACTGTCGCTTCACTTCTAAAATGAAGATAGAATTTGTTGAGTTTTGTATATTTAAGAGTTAATGTCCAATGGCTGCTGCCGTTTTAGTCGAAAATTTAAAGAAGAGTTACGGCACTACCCAAGCCGTGAAGAATATTTCCTTTAAGGTAGAGCAAGGGGAAATTTTCGGTTTACTTGGTCCTAATGGTGCTGGAAAAACTACTACTTTGCGTGCTTTGTGTACTCTGACTACACCTGATGCTGGCAAAATCGAAGTGTCTGGTATCTCAGCAATAGATAATCCTAGAGATGCGAGAAAACGTCTTGGCTACGTTGCTCAAGAGGTTGCTTTAGATAAAGTGCTTACCGGAAGAGAACTGTTGCAACTTCAAGCAGCGCTTTACCACATACCTGCAAAAGTTACCAAAGAGCGGATTGATACAGTTTTAGAATTACTAGGTTTACAAGAATACGCCAATAAAAAAACGGGTAGTTATTCTGGCGGTTTACGCAAACGCTTGGATTTAGCAGCGGGATTGCTACACGCACCTACCGTACTGGTTTTAGATGAACCAACTGCGGGGCTTGATATCGAAAGTCGTTTTGTGGTGTGGGAATTTCTGCGAAAATTGCGAGAAGCAGGAACAACAGTATTAATTACCAGCCATTATTTAGAAGAAATTGATGCTTTAGCCGATAGAGTTACAATAATCGATCGCGGTGAGGTAATTGCTACAGGAACACCATCACAATTAAAAGATAAAGTAGGGGGAGATAGAGTTACTCTTCGCATTCGCGAGTTTACTTCTGATGATGAAGCAGAAAAAGCAAAAACTTTACTCGCGTCCTTACCTTTCGTTCAAGAAGTAATCGTTAATGGCGCTCAAGGTAACTCATTGAATTTGGTAGTTTCTCAGCAAAATGATGCTTTGATTACTATACAAAAAGCTTTAAATGATGCCGATTTACCAACTTTCGGGATTGCACAATCTCGTCCCAGTTTAGATGATGTATATTTAGCAGCAACAGGAAGAACTTTAATGGATGCCGAACTAGCTGCCGTAGGTACCAGAGACATGAAAGCTGAAAAGAAACAAAGTATGAAATAGAAAGTAGGGAGTGGGGAATAGGGAATTTTGAATTCCTAACTCCTAACTCCTAACTCCTAGCTATAAACTTTTAATCCAAAATCCAAAATCCAAAATCTAAAATTGTCATGAGTGGTACTGTTTTTTCTTCCAAATCGGATATTAATTTACAGAAAATTGCATCGCCGCAACTGTATAGCGATGCCAATCAAAGTGCTTTCGGCGAATTAGTTCAAGAAACTTTGGCTTTGACTCGTCGTCTATTTATTCAGTTACAGCGTCGCCCTTCTACTTTAGTGGCCAGCATTATTCAACCTGTAATGTGGCTGGTTTTATTTGGCGCACTTTTTCAAAATGCACCAAAAGGAATTTTTGGTAATACTACAAATTACGGTCAATTTTTAACTGCTGGAATAATAGTTTTTACAGCATTTGCTGGAGCGCTAAATGCTGGTTTACCAATCATGTTTGACCGAGAATTCGGCTTTTTGAATCGTTTGTTAGTTGCTCCTTTAGCGTCGCGTTTTTCTATTGTCTTTGCTTCAGCAATTTTTATTGTTAGTCAAACTTTGTTGCAAGCAGCAATAATTGTCGCTGCTGCGTCGTTTATAGGTGCGGGTATCCCTAACGCCGCAGGTTTGAGCGCGATCGCCTTGATAGTTTTTCTACTGGCTTTAGGTGTAACGGCTCTTTCGTTGGGTTTAGCCTTTGCTTTACCGGGACATATTGAGTTAATAGCCGTGATTTTTGTGACTAATTTACCGCTATTATTCGCGAGTACGGCTTTAGCTCCCCTGTCATTTATGCCCAAGTGGTTGCAGGTTGTGGCAGCACTCAATCCTCTCAGCTATGCGATCGAACCAATTCGCTATCTATATATCCATGAAAGTTGGGGATTTAATAGTGTAGTAATGCAGGCTTTCTGGGGTGACGTAACTTTTGGCGGTGCAATACTTGTATTGTTAGGCTTTGCGCTTGTAGCATTGTTAAGCATTCAATCCCGCTTACGTCGTACTCTTGCGTAGAATAGAAGAATTAATTCGAGTCATATAAGGGAAACTTTAATGAAAATATCGTCAAAATTCAATAAATTAGTTGCTGCTACTGTTACAGGGATAGGGATTGCTTGTATCGTTGCGCCATCCGCAAGCTTTGCTCAAACCAGTCAAGATGTTTCTGTACCATCAAGCTATCAAGCAGATCCATTTGATACAAAACAAGGTGATGGAACTTCTTTTAACGGTACTGAAAGCGGCAACTTCAATCCAATGGATTTGATTCATCGCTCGCAGCTTGGTACTTTGGATTGGCAAGGATTTTCTTCTCAAAATAGACAGCAAATAAATTCTGAAGCAAATACATTTCGTAAAAGACAGCAAGAACTGCTTCAACAACGTCAGCAGCAACAACCTACAAGCCAACAAAAGTTTGATTTTGTGTTCCCAGTTTACACACCAGCGCAAACTACACCTGCTGCTGGTAATTAGAATTAGTGAATCTAGCTAATTTTTAATAATTATTGTAGAGACGCGATATATCGCGTCTCTTTTGTTAATGTTGGTTAACTGATGTCAAATTTATAATCCCAAGGATTTCAAGACATCTTCAGCGTGAGTACTGGTGTTAACATCAGAGTCAACTTGAGAAATTTTGCCATCAGTACCAATAACGTAAGTAACGCGCTTTGCATAGCCGCCACCATCAACATCGTAAGCTTGAATCAAACTTTTATCGGTATCAACTAGCAAGGGAAAATTCAAATTAAATTTTTGAGTAAATGCTTGGTGAGAAGCTTCATCATCAGCACTTACACCTAAAACCGCGATATCTTTGCTTTGATACTGCGATTGAGCATCTCGGAAGCTACAGGCTTGCTTAGTACAACCAGGGGTATCGTCTTTTGGGTAGAAGTACATAACTACTGTCTTTCCTTTAAAATCTGACAAAGAAACTGTATTACCGTTAGTATCTTTCGCTGTAAAACTTGGGGCTTCGGTTCCAACTGGTAGAGGCATATTTTTGGTTAGATTTATTTGAATCTGTTGCAGTGAGTATTTTATCGTGAATATTTCCGCTTTTTATAAATTATTTACCAGTAGTAACTATAAGATTCCTTAGAATATTTTTATTCACGTAACTTACGCTTACGTTTTTAGAACTAAGTACATGGTGCTTTTTATCGAAAACAATAAAATATAAAAAATATCGGCTTTTGGAACAAAATGACTATTAATTTGTCAAAATTATCAAATTTAACTAATTCCGCAGTCTAAATTGATAGAAGTCAAATTATAGCTAAATTATTAGCTTTCTTATACTAAAAAAAATATCAAACATACATAAATGCTATTTATAGTTTTTCCACCTTTAAAAGGTCACGGAATTTTAATTAAAATTGCACGATTATTCCCAAACGATTTTTTCAGGTTGCTTTTGTTCTATTCTTTAGCATTAGTTACTTCTGTAAGGTTTTCCTATCGTCCCAATCTTGCTTTTTGGATTGTACTAGTAAATAGCGTATTGATGGTGAAAGCATATCCTTGGGATAAATACCTGCTTCCTCTTTTAATTATCTTCTGGCATCTAAAATCAATTGGAATTTTAGATCGAAATACTACTATTAAAGCGGAAAATACTGCTTCATTTTTACTCCGGGTGCCAAAATAGGAGTATTTATTGATACTCCTTAGCTTGGCAATATAAGCGATTCTATCAGGTTAAGAAAATATTAATAATATTTTTGCGTTTATTGCCTAATGAATTATCCAAACTAATTTTACTTTATTCTCTTGAGCTATTAGCTTTTTTAAGCTTCTATCGTCGTATTAGTCTTAGATTCTGGATTATATTAATGCAATGCGGCTTAATGACTTAATGATAAGAGCATATCCGTGGGATAAGTATATGCTTCCATTATTAGTAATATTATGGTTAAAAAAGTGCCGGATATAAAATTACACGAAAACGTATGTTCAATTGATATTGATGAGCAAAATTTACCATACGTTTCATAAATTGAGTCCGTCGAAAATTATTCTCTGGATGATTGTCTTGATTTAGAATCAGTGTTTTAATTTCCGAAAATCGGCAACTCTGTGTTTTTCAAAAATCTTCAAGAACATCAACAATTAAATCACTGTTAATGCTAAAAGTATACCCTTGGAATAAATATGCACTTCCACTTTTAATTCTTTTCTGGTATCTCCAATCGATTGGGGTTTTAGATCAAAGAATTGCCCGTAATATCAAAAGAAATTTGTTTTTATGCTTTTCATGGCATCTTACGTAAAGATGCTGATGTATATTACGTATATAATTCGTTATAAATAAGATATTATTGTTCGAGAGTAATCACTTCCAACTATTTAGATACTTACTAAATGAGGCTATTGTTAAAAAATTTGTTCAATCAATTTTTATGGAAATAAATAATGTTTTATAAACATGGATTTAGGGAAAAACATCAGTATACCATATTTTTTCTGATATGTGTAATTGTCATTTATTTAATATTATTTATCGCTCTCAATCAACTTCAATATCCTCCAACAACGGACGAACCACATTACTGGAAAACAAGTTTGCGATTTAGCGATAGCTTAATTCCTAGTTTGGACTTACTTCGTAATTATGGTGAACTCAATACACCACTACCATTTATAATATTTGGAGGATTAGAGTATCTATTTAAAGGGGGAATATTTTCCGGAAGATTTATTAATTTTATAATTTCTTTTTGTATGACTTGTCTGATTGGATTACCAAAAGGAAAAGTGACAAAAAAATCTTTTTTAAGCGTATGTGGTTTATTGTTGTTTCCTTACTACCTAATATTAAGTGGTCGTCTCTACACTGATATTATTGCTGCATTTTTTGTTTTGCTAGGCTTTTGGTTTTATAATCGTTCTCAGCATATACTTAGCAGTTCTGCTTTCATTTTAGCAATTGCATCGCGTCAATTTATGTTAGCTTTTCCATTGGCTATCTTTGTTGTTGAACTCATTAATTATTCAATAATTAAAATCCGAATATATCGTTTAAGAAAAGCTGTTAATTCAAGACAAAAAGAAAATAATGCAGAGGTTAAAGCTATTGAAGCAGATTATTTAGCTAAAAACCGAATACATCCTATTCGCTGGCTAATGCCATTAATCGCATCATTATCAATAATAGGTTGGTTAGTACTTTTTGAAGGTATAGCCCCTGAAGCCGGTATGACAGCACGTGCAGTACCAGCAGTACAGCAAAAATTATGGTCTATAGACCTTAGCGGCAGTTGGTTTATTCTTAGTTGCGTTGGTTTATATTTTGTTATCCCAGAGTTTATTTTATTTCGTTCAAAAATTTCATGGAGTAAAATTATAACAGGTAAAAATTGCTTTTTAGCTGCTTTTTTATTGTTCTTATGTATAGTTTTTCCACTTACAGAAGCTCATGGAATATTTATTAGAATATTAAGATTTATACCAAATGATTTTGTAAAAAATATTTTGCTTTATATCTTAGCTTTATTAGCTTGCTTAAGATTTTCTCGGTTTAATATTGCTTTTTTTATTTTATTTATACACTGCGGTTTAATGATGAAGGCATATCCTTGGGATAAATACATTCTTCCGTTATTACTTATCTTCTGGTATTTGAAATCAAGAAAAATATTAGATAATCAAAATATTCTGAAATTAAAATTTTAAGTTTATTCCGCAGTTAGTATGCTTAAGTGTCTACACAAATCTCTCTCATTTGAAGTAAGTCTTTTTAGTTTAAACAAACAATTTAGTCGAATAAGATATTTATTGTAGCTAGAAACAATACATTAAGTATATGCATTAACTGCAATTAGACTTAAATAGATGTTTTTAACATCTTTATTTGATATATTTTTTTGTTTCTATAATTTCATATTCATCACAACTTTACATTGATAAAGTTTAGGCAAATTTTTGTTTAATATGTTTTGAACAGCATCTTATTGTTTTTTAATAATTAGAGTAAGTATTAAGGTTATGAGAGGGTATCTGGAGAACACGCATCTTATCTTACGTTCAACGATTAACTAATTAGATAGCTATTGATTAATATAAAATGGTGAGGAATTAATTAGTAATGGTTACTCCTACTGAATTAAGTATTTCAGTAATTATCCCAGTACACAACGGAGGAGAAAGTTTTCGTCAATGTTTATCTAGTCTGACAGAATCAACGATTTCGACCGATGAATTAATTGTAGTCTCGGATGCAGATACAGATGGCTCTTGGTTAGTAGCGCAAGAATTTGGCGCGAAAGTAATCAGGATGCCTGTTAATGGAGGCCCTGCTAAGGCGAGGAATTTAGGTGCAAGTGTCGCTACTAGTGATATTCTCTATTTTATAGATGCTGATGTCGTTATTTCCCCTTCGGCGATCGCTCAAGTCAAGAAAGCTTTTGAAAATAAATCTGAATTAGCTGCTCTAATTGGTTCTTATGATGACGAACCGGGAGAAACTAACTTTTTGTCTCAGTATAAAAATTTATTCCATCACTATAACCATCAAATCGCGAGTGAAGAAGCTTTCACATTCTGGGGCGCTTGTGGAGCTATTCGCCGCGAAGTATTTCTCTCTCTAGGTGGATTTGATGAGAATTATCGACGACCTAGTATAGAAGATATTGAACTAGGATATCGGATTAGACTTGCTGGTTATCAAATAAAACTTTTTAAAGATTTGCACGTAAAGCATTTGAAACATTGGAGTTTTGTGTCTCTATTGAAAGCAGAAATTTTCTACCGTGCTTTACCTTGGACTGAACTAATTTTACGTCAACGCCAATTAGATAATGATTTGAATTTAGGGGTATCTAGTCGGTTAAGCGTAATTTTAGTCTATGGAATATTGACATCTTTAATTTTAGGTTTTTGGTGGTCTGGATTTTTCGCTGTGGCTGCGGTACTGAGTCTGATTATGCTATGGCTCAATTTTGCGGTTTATCATTTCTTTTATGCAAAACGTGGCTTAGGTTTTGCATTGCGGGTGATTCCTTGGCATTGGTTTTATTACTTTTACGGCGGTTTAGCCTTTGCTGTTGGTACGAGCAACTATTTATGGCATGAGTCGTTCTTATCAAAACTAGATATTTCTACTACTTGATATTCAGCACATCGCAAACAAACACACCCTTTATTGAAACTATGAAAAACAATCAAGTTGTCGTTATCGGAGCCGGTCCAGCAGGTCTTACCGCAGCTTACCATTTAGTCAAGCATGGCATTAAACCAATAGTTTTAGAACAATCAGACAAAGTAGGTGGAATCTCTAGGACTGAGAAGTATAAAGGGTATCACTTTGATATTGGCGGGCATAGATTTTTTACCAAAGTTCAAGAAGTGCAAGACCTTTGGTATGAAGTTCTTGAAAACGATTTTATCAAGACTCCGCGTATGTCGCGGATTTATTATCAAGGTAAGTTTTTTCAATATCCTTTGAGTGCGTTTGACACCCTTCAGAAGCTTGGTATATCGGAAAGTTTTCTGATTATCTGGTCTTACCTGCAAGCAAAGCGTCAACCGCTTCCTGTCGAAGATAATTTAGAGCAGTGGGTGACAAATCGCTTTGGCGATCGCCTTTATAAAACATTTTTCAAAACCTATACCGAGAAAGTTTGGGGTATTCCCTGCAATCAGATTCAAGCTGAATGGGCGGCTCAGCGTATCAAAGGTTTATCGGTAAAAACAGCAGTATTAAATGCTTTGTTTGGCAAAAATGATACCAAGACTTTAATTAAAGAATTTGATTACCCCAGATTGGGACCAGGGATGATGTGGGAACGCTTCGCCGAAAAGATTGAAGCAGCCGGCGGTGAAGTGCATATGAATACGAAAGTATTAGGAATGGAGCGTGAAGGGCAGCGTATTACTAAAGTTATTGCCGAACGCGATGATAATTTGATTCAGTTTGAGGCAGATAACTATATTTCTAGTATGCCTCTGAATAAGCTGGTTCAAAAAATGGACCCGGCATTACCAACCGAAGTAGTACAAGCT
Organism: Calothrix sp. CCY 0018; assembly: GCF_963920925.1. Taxonomy (NCBI): domain Bacteria; kingdom Bacillati; phylum Cyanobacteriota; class Cyanophyceae; order Nostocales; family Calotrichaceae; genus Calothrix; species Calothrix sp. CCY 0018. The sequence goes on from NZ_CAWUDI010000025.1 coordinate 56,235, forward strand.
GCAAACGGTCTAAAATATCGCGATTTTCTGATAGTCTCGTTGATTATAGATGCACCAGATTTATTTCCCGATAACTGGATTTATATTCACTCTCCACAGGTGAAAGTAGGTCGGATTCAGAACTTCAAGAATTGGAGCGCTCAAATGGTTCCTGACTCTAGTAAAACTTGCTTGGGTATGGAATATTTCAGCAATGTTGGCGATGATTTGTGGTCAAAAACAGATGAAGAATTAATTGAGTTAGCCAAACAAGAATTAAAAACTTTAGGATTAGCTGGAGATGCGGTTGTAGAAGACGGAACTGTAATTCGCCAGCCCAAAGCCTATCCAGTCTACGACCGCGATTATCGCCAGCATTTAGACGTGATTCAAAATTACTTGCCACAGTTTGAAAATCTGCAAACTACTGGTCGTAATGGAATGCATCGTTATAATAACCAAGATCACTCGATGCTTACAGCTTTGTTAGCAGCAAAAAATCTGTTAGGAGAGAAACACGATTTGTGGAACGTGAATGTTGAACGTTCTTATCACGAGGATTTTACCAAAGAAGAATGGAAGGAAGTCTCTTCATCAGAAGATGATAACGATCTGACTGCTGTAGCCTCTAAAAATAATAAATAGGGAACAGCCAACAGGGAACAGAAAGTGTACGCTTGTCTTTTATGTCCTAACAGACACGCGCTTGCCGCACATAAAGGTAAACGCTAATAAAAATCTACGGAGGAATCCTATATTCTCAAATTAATTCATACTTAAAAAGCTAGCAACAATAACTAACATCGTCTTCTTCTCCTGTTGCCTATTTCCTATTCCCCATTCTCTGTTCCCTATCAGTCAATTTATCCAACCCTTATTTTTGAAATATAATCAGCTATGAGCGAACCTCAAGTAACAATTATTGTTTCCCCTCGCGAACGCTTTAGCTATACCCGCGAGTCCTTGGAAAGCATTTATGAAAATACTCAAATTCCGTTTAAGCTAATATATATAGACGGAAATTCCCCGAAAAAGACAGGCGAATATTTGCAAAATCAAGCCCAGGAAAAAGGTTTTAAATTAATTCGCACCGACTATTATTTAACTCCTAATAAAGCTAGAAATATTGGTTTAGCAGAAGTAGATACCAAATATGTCGCTTTTGTAGATAACGATATTATTCCTGCTTCGGGATGGTTAAAAGCTTTAATTGACTGTTCCGAAGAAACGGAAGCTACAGTAGTAGGGCCGTTAATGTTTCAATACTTGCCTTTACATCAAGAAATTCACTTTGCAGGTGGAGAATCTCGTGTTGTCGTTGATGCAAAAGGTAGACGGCGATTGCGGGAGAAAATGTACAAGCAAGGTAAACAAATTACAGATCCGCGAGTCAAGTTACAGCGTACAGAAACCGAACTTTGCGAGTTCCACGTCATGTTGGTTCGTACCAAAGTATTCCAGCACTTAGGAATGTTCGACGAACAGATGCTCAATTCTAAAGAACATCTCGACTTTTGTCTGAATGTTGCCAAAAATGGCGGTAGCGTTTACTTTGAGCCTGCGAGTCTCGTCACCTACGTTCCCACATCACCTTTAAAATTCAGCGACATACATTATTATATGTTGCGTTGGAGCGACGCTTGGGAACTTGGAAGTCTTTCACGCTTGCGGCAGAAATGGAATCTAGCTGAAGATGGATATTTTCAACACAAATATAAAGCATTGGGTTGGAGACGTAGAGATACAATTTTAAAGCCGATAGTTCGCTCTTTAAGTTTTGGTATCCAGAATCAGTTTCTGCAAAAAGTATTGATGTACGGTTTGTTGGCACCCGTAGAAAAGTTACTAAATCGTTATCTTACAGATACTTATGCTAAAAAACATCTTCAGCCTAAAACAACTCTGAATATAACTTCACCACAAACATTATCTGAAGTTTGAAATAAGGAACGGGGAACTGCGAAAAGTTGCTCTTGGGGGAAAACCCTAAGAGCAACTTTTCAAGATAGGGAATAGGGAACAGAAAAAAAATGAATTCCCCCTCTTGGGGCTGCTTTGAATGAAAATTCTTCTGCTTAATGATGTTGGTACTGCTACCGGAGGTGCCGAGACACAAATGCTTTCCCTCCGGGATAACCTACGCTCGTTATCTCATGATGTGCGTTTGTTTGCAAGTGTTGCTCAACCAGTAGCTGATAGCCCTTTGCTTTCTGAATACAGTTGTTTTGGTACAAATACGCTGTTTCAAGTGATTTCGCAAACCGCCAATGTATCGGCTTATCTCAATTTACGCCGTGCCCTGAACGAATTCAAACCAGATGTAGTTCACGTGCGGATGTTTATGTGGCAGCTCTCACCGCTAATCTTGCCATTGCTTGAAGATGTGCCGTGTTTATATCAAACAGCAGTATATAAAGCAATTTGTCCAAGGGGAACAAAGTTACTACCCGATGGCAGTGCTTGCAAATATAAGGCAGGTAAAGCTTGCTTGCGTCATGGTTGCTTGACACCCCAGTCTTGGGCGGTGTTTATGGTACAGCGACAAATGTGGTTGCAGTGGCGACACTCTTTTAATACAGTAGTGGCGTTGAGTCATGCAATGAAAGCAAATTTAGAAGCAGAAGGAATTACACCTGTAAAAGTAGTTCACAATGGAGTGCCCAAGCGAGAATTACGTCCACCTCTTAGCGAACCACCAACGGTTGCTTTTGCAGGAAGATTAGTTCTAGAAAAGGGAATTGACGTTTTATTAAAGGCGTTTGCACGGGTAAAGGAACGGGTACCCAAAGCTGAATTAATTATTGCAGGGCAAGGAGTAGAAGCAAAAAATCTCAAATCCTTAGCTGAAGAATTAGGAATTAACAAGAGTGTAAAATGGTTGGGACACATAACCCGTGAAGAATTAGAGCATCACTTCGATCCAGCTTGGGTACAGGTAGTACCTTCACTTTGGGCGGAACCTTTTGGTAACGTTACCACAGAGGCAATGATGCGAGGTACATCTGTAATTGCCAGTGCTACGGGGGCACAGCCAGAAATTGTTAACAATAACGAAACAGGCTTTTTAGTGTCTCCGGGAGATATTTCAGCCCTTTCCGATGCTTTATTAAAGTTACTTAGTAGCCGGGAATTAGCAGAAGAAATGGGACAAGCTGGTCGCAAACGAGCAATTGAAGAATTTAGCGAAGAACGACGTACCCAAAATTTTTTAGATATTTATCAAGAAATTATAGAAATAGGTAATAGGTAATAGGAAATTGATAATTAATCATTAATTTCCTATTCCCGGTTGCCCATTCCCTATTCCCTTATTTAAAAATCCAAAATCCAAAATCTAAAATCCAAAATAGAATGACAATTTTACAAGCAGGTGTGCCAAAAAGCGGCAATTATTGGCTATACACTATCCTTAAAAGTATCAATCAAAAAGCAGGTTTAGAGTATAAGAGCTTTTTGAGAACTCATCCCATCCATAAAGTTGCTCAAACTTGGGATTTGAGTTTTGCCGGACAAAATGATATGGATTTTATCAATATCAAGAAAAATTGTTGCGAATTCCGTATTAGTGCTGTGTTTCAAGAAGAAATTGCAGATATTGATGATTATATTAATAAGTGCAGTCTTGTTTGGACTCATTCTTCAATCAATTCTTACGGTAGTAAAGTTCTACCTAAATTTAATAAAATTGTTTATATAATTCGCGATCCCCGTGATGTAGCAATTTCTTATTCTAAATATTGTTTTACCGAACATAAATTAAAAAATCATCCGCCTCACTACGAAGAAAATCCCGAATCTTATCTAGAAAATCGTCTCGATATCATGTTGCGAAATTGGGTTGAACACGTAGGTAGCTATCTAAAATATCAAGATAAACTAAATATTTATCCAGTTTTTTACGAGCGATTTCTAAATGATTTAGATTCAGAATTACCCCGCTTACTTAATTATTTAGATATTGAATTAGATGAAAATGCAATTAATCAAATAAAATCAGATGTTAGCTTTGACAGCATGAAAAAACAAAGCCCCAAACATTTACGTAAAGGAAAATCCGCTCAATGGCGAGAAGTATTTACATCAAAGCAAAAAGCGAAAGCCGAACGAATTGCCGGGGAGATGATGAAATTACTAAATTACCCAATATTTTCAGATGAAAAAACCCTACCTTGCATACCTTTAAATATTAGTCACAGTCAACTTGAAACGGCGATCGCTCCTTCTTCTCGGAATTTGATCCACAATGTAAAGCATATATATGACTTTATCAATAGCGAAAGAACATTGAATGCTAAAGCTAACTTATTTAAAGATTGGTCAACTAACAAAATAAAGCAAGTAGCGAAGGGACGTTAATTGTGAAAATTAATCGTCACTTAAATACCGATAGTCTTCGTTCCGATCTTAAACGTCGATCGCTTTTATCTGGTTTAATTAACTTTGCATCTCAACCAATAAAACTTGTTTTAGGAATTGGCTCAACTGCTATCTTGGCTAGGATATTAACCCCTGGAGACTTTGGTTTAGTCGCAATGGTTGCACCTCTACTTGCTTTAGCCGACAGTTTGAGTAATTTTGGTTTAGAAACTGCTGCCGTACAAAAGGAAGAACTCGATAACGAACAACTTAGCCTCAGCTTCTGGCTATCGTTGAAAGTTAACGCCCTCATTGTTGGTTTGATGGTAATTATGGCTCCGATTCTTGCCCATTTTTATGGGAAACAAGAGTTAATTGGAATTACCCTTTTGATGACTTTTAGTTTTCTTGTAGTTTGTTTGACATTTGTGCATAAGTCACTGTTAAAACGACAGATGCGTTTTGGCGTACTCACGATAATTGAAGTTATTTCACAAGTTGTTGCTGCGGCGATCGCCATTTTTGCCGCTTATAAAGGTTGGAGCTATTGGGCATTAGTATTACAGTTAGTTGTAATGCAGTTGATACAAAGTATCGGTTATTTGATAATTTGTCCTTGGCTACCCGAAAAACAGATTAAAAGTGAGAAAACCAACGTAAACTTGCAGGCTATGTTATCTTACGGGGCGCATTTGACGGGTTTTAGGTTTCTCATGCGTATCGGTATGCAATTAGACCGTATACTTGTTGGTTACTTAAGTGGAGCTACAGCATTAGGACTTTACCAAGTTGCCTATAAATGGTCTTATTTCTCTTTTGAACAAGTTTACTTTCCACTTTTTGACGTAGCAGTATCTAGCTTTAGTCGCACGCTACACGATACAAATTTATATCGCAGCTACTGCCGCAAAGGACTAATGTTACTGTTTACTCTATGTATGCCAGCCCTAACATTTTCATTTGTTGAAGCCCAGAACCTGCTGGTATTGCTACTGGGGAATCAGTGGTTAGAAGCGGTTCCGCTGTTTCAAGTTTTAAGTATAGCGATATTTTTCGGTAGTATGTACCGAGTAACTAAATGGCTTTATGTATCCGCAGGTCAAACTCAGCAGCAGTTTCGTTGGGGGCTGATTCATACACCGATTGTAATTGTCGCCGTAGCTATTGGTTCGCAATGGGGTGCTATTGGTGTTGCCACAGGTTATACCACAGCAACTTGTTTATTGACTTTTCCATCAGTAGCCTTTTGTTTGAAAACATCTCCTTTAACCGCAAAAGATTTTCTCGCCGCAGTCTTTTGTCCGGCTTTTTCTTCTATTAGTACAGCAATTATTCTATATTTATGCAAGCAAATATTGCCAAGTTTTGACAATACAATTATTACTTTATCTGTCAGTTTTCTGATTTTTTGTATTACCTATATTTTATTTTGGTTCGTGCTTCCCGGAGGCAGAAAAGCTATAGCAGAAGTCTGGCAAAATATAAAACAACTACGTAAAAAATCTAATTAGTTTTGAAAAGATTGTAATTGTAAATCTTAAAAATCTCACCAATATAACAAATCTAATAAAATGAACAACTCCAACAAATCAACACCATTTATTTCTATCGTTATCCCCACTTATAACCGTCCCGAAAGATTAGCAGACTGTCTTGAATCTTTGAGTAACTTAGAATATCCTGCCGATCGCTTTGAATTGGTAGTAGTTGATGACGGTAGTAAAATGTCACTCGAACCAGTAGTAGAACGCTTCAAAGAACGGTTAGAAATTACGCTCCTTAAACAAGAAAATCAAGGTCCTGCAACCGCTCGAAATACTGGTGCAAAACTTGCAAAGGGAGATTTTCTAGCTTTTACCGACGATGACTGTAAACCCGCACCGGATTGGTTAGATAAATTAGCCGCACGTTTCGCTACAGCACCAGAATGCATGATAGGTGGTAAAACTCTCAACGCTCTTTCCAATAATCTTTATTCAACTACCTCTCAAGTATTGATTGACTATTTATATAACTATTACAACTTAGATTCTAAACGGTCAAACTTCTTCGCATCTAATAATTTTGCCCTACCATCAGATAGATTTCAAGCTCTCGGAGGTTTCGACACAACTTTTCCGTTAGCAGCAGGAGAAGATAGAGAATTTTGCGATCGCTGGCTGCAATACGGCAACAAAATGGTTTACGCGCCAGAAGTTCAGGTGTATCATGCTCATAAATTAACATTATCTAGTTACTGGCGGCAGCACTTTTTTTACGGGCGCGGCGCTTTCTGCTTTCATCAAGTTCGTGCCAAACGCGCTCATACAGAAATTAAAGTTGAGCCAATATCATTTTATTTAAATTTATTAAAATATCCTTTATCGCAACAAATACCTCAACCGAAATTGTTACTCTCTGGATTACTATTTGTCTCGCAAGTTGCTAGTACAGCAGGCTTTTTCTGGGAAAGAACTCATCAAACTAGTAATTAATTAGATATTTGGTAGATATTTGGCAATACTTAAAAAAAATTTAGTTTAAACAACTGATGGCTACTACCCAAAAACGACTGACTCAACCAAATAGCTTTTTATCAAAATATCTTACTTACTCAAACTGTCTGATCTTAGTTTTCTTTGTTCTCAGTTTTATCGGCATCCTTAATCATGAAATGTGGCGCGATGAAACTCAGGCATGGTTAATAGCAAGAGATGCTTCTACTTTAACTGACTTATATGAAAACTTAAAATACGAGGGACATCCAGGATTATGGCACTTATGTTTGTTTTTAATTACGAAGTTTACTCATAATCCTTTTGCAATGCAGTTTTTTCATATACTGATTTCGACTGCTGTTGTTTGGGTTTTTGTGAAGCTATCGCCTTTCAATATTTTACAAAAAACACTTTTTACTTTTAGTTATTTTCCTCTATTTGAATATAATATTATTAGCAGAAATTATAGTATAGGATTATTATTAATTTTTATGTTTTGTTATCTTTTCACTCAAAAAAATAGGAATTTTATTAGTTTATTTTCAGTTTTAGCTCTTTTAGCGAATACAAATCTTTATTGTTTAATCATATGTTTGTGTTTAAGTGCTGCTTTAATCGTCGATACAATTAGACTACATAAAAACAATCAATATAAATTAAGTCGCAAACAGATAAATAATCTAAGTATAGGCTTGATTATATTATTATTAGGTCTAGGTATATGCGTTTTTCAGCTACTTCCTGTTGCCATACAAGATACCGCCAAAGATATACAGCAAAATATTGGACAAGAAACAGCTACATCAACTACATCAAAATTTGATTTATTATCAACTTTATTAAAGCGGTTGACATATTCTTTGAGGGCAATTTGGTATAGCTACATTCCTATACCACAATTTTGGGAATACCACTTCTGGACTAAAAATATTACTGAGAATTCATTGATATTGACATTATTTGCCTTTTTTATGTCATTATTTTTGCTATTTTACTCAGTAGTTATCTTCATTGATAAACCAATTATTTTATTGTTATATTTATCCGGTACTGGAGGAATAATATTATTTACGTGGTTAAAATATCAGGGAACTTTAAGGCATCATGGCAATTTATTTATCTTTTTCTTAGCCTGCATCTGGATTAGTCGATTTGTTAGGAAATCATACGATGTTCCTCAAATATTTTCAAAAATTAACTATCAGTTCAAAAAATATCATAAGCAAATTATCACAACTATTTTATTAATTCAAGCATTATCCGGTTTGTATGCTTATAGTATGGATTTAATTTTTCCATTTTCTAAAAGTGAGGTAGCATCACAGTTTATTAGAGAACGAAAACTAACAGAAGAGTTTATTCTTGGTAGTAAAGATACTATAGTTTCGCCCATTTCTGCTTTTTTAGATAAAAAAATATATTATATAGAATATGAGAGAACGGGTAGTTTTTTTAATAATCATCAAAGAAAATATATAAATCGTCAATCGGAACTAGTTGATAAAATTGATGCGGCTATCAAAAATAATTCAACCAAAAACGTTCTCATATTAAGTTTCCCGCTCAATATTGAAAATAGTCAGCTAAAGTTTACTAAGCTAAATGAATTTAAAGGCAGTATAGTTGCTGAAGAACAATACTATATATATCTTGTAGAACAAAAATAGAACTTACGTAAAGATATTTTTTTAGAAGGCTTTAAATTTAGAGATTTATAGAAAGCTATCGTTAATTGTATCTACGAGAAATATCCGATCAAATTGCCCAATATAGTCTTAATTAGAAAATTTTGTGTAAATTAAAATTAAATTACTATTAATATAGTAATTTAAAGCAAAATTGATATATCCAAAATGCCTGCTATTGATTCACAAGCTCAGAAAAGTTTTACCTATACTAATTCTACGCAAAAACGAGCTTCCCGAGCGCTGCGATGCTCTCCTTTTAAGTTAAGCTTGTTTGAACAGATGCTTTCACAACGTGTAGCTATGGGTGAAATTTCTGGATCAAATGGTCTAAAAAACAACTATACAAAACGTTCTTTATCTGAATTGGCAGCAGATAACGCTTTAGTATGGTTGATTGAAGTCGGCTTGCTGCGACGAGAAGTAGACGGGCAAGGGATTACAGATAGTTTTCGACTGACTCCTTTAGGTCGTCAGCTTGCAGAAAGCTTTCAAAATCAGGATTGGGCTGCTCCAACATTGGGCGATCGCCTCTTGAATTCATTAACCCGTATATTTAGATTACCTTTTTGAATTGAGTTTGAATTGATTTTGAATTAATTAAGTGCCCGAAAGTTAGGAGTGAGGTTAATAAGGGAACAATAAATACTGAAGCCGATGCTTTCTTTATGAAGTGTTTATAAACGGGAATATAAACTTACTGCTCATTTGTACGGGAATTTCACGGCGGAGTAGTGGTGTTATTAACCACGAAGTCGCCAATGGCATTTTCCCTGGCTTCATCCTTTAACTCAATAAGTCCGATAAAGAAAAGATAATAGCTAACTATGAAATCAATTATGGTAGTGGGAACAACATCCCACGCGGGAAAATCACTATTATGCGCCGCGATATGTCGTATATTATCACGACGTGGTTGGCGAGTGGCTCCCTTTAAAGGTCAAAATATGGCGAATAATGCTTATGTTACGGCCAATGGAGGAGAAATTGGCTATGCACAAGCAGTACAAGCTTGGGCTGCGGGAGTAGTTCCTTGGGTAGAAATGAACCCAGTTCTGCTCAAACCCCAAGGAGATATGACTTCCCAAGTAATTATCAAGGGTAAAGCTGTAGGAAAAGTCAGCGCTACAGATTATTACGAGCAATATTTTGACTTGGGATGGCGAGCTATTGAAGAATCCTTACATAATTTAGGAACGGAATTTGATTTAATAGTTTGCGAAGGTGCTGGCAGCCCTGCGGAAATTAATCTCAAACACCGCGACTTAACTAATATGAGAGTTGCCAAGCACTTAAATGCTATGACTCTATTAGTAGTTGATATCGAACGTGGTGGAGCGTTTGCTCACGTGGTAGGTACTTTAGAACTATTAGAGCCAGACGAAAGAGCATTAATCAAAGGTATCGTTATTAATAAGTTCCGGGGACAGCGTTCGATATTAGAACCAGGAATTAAATGGTTAGAAGAAAGGACTGGTATTCCGGTTGTAGGAGTCATTCCTTACTTAGAACAGGTATTTCCTGCTGAAGATTCCCTCGATTTGCTGGAAAGAAAACCCCGTAAATTTAATGGCGAACTAAATATTTCAGTGGTTAAATTACCGCGAATAGCCAACTTTACCGATTTTGATCCTCTCGAGTCAGAACCTACTGTCGGAGTAAAATACGTAAGTCCCAAGCATGAGTTAGGACATCCAGATGCAGTAATTCTTCCAGGTACAAAAACTACAATACCTGACTTATTGCTACTGCAAAGAACGGGAATGGCCGAACAAATTCAAAATTATGCTGCTGCTGGCGGTACGGTATTAGGAATCTGTGGTGGTTTTCAAATTTTAGGTCAGATGATAGCCGATCCAGAAGGGATAGAAGGGCAAGCTGGCAGATTTGGAGGTTTGGGATTATTACCCGTCAAAAGCGTAATTACAGGACAAAAAATCGCTCGACAGCGACAAGTAACCTCTAATTTTCCTCAAGCAGGCTTACCCGTTCACGGCTTTGAAATTCATCAAGGACGTTCGCGAATTGAAACACAAGGTCCTGACGCTCAAGGTTTCGAGGCTTTGTTCGACGATGTTAATTTAGGTTTAGTAGATAAGTGTCAATCCGTATGGGGTACCTATCTTCACGGTATGTTTGATAACGGCCCCTGGCGACGCGCTTGGTTAAATAGGTTACGTCAGCAGCGTGGTTTGAAATCTCTACCTACAGGTGTTCCTAACTACCGCGAGCAAAGGGAAAAATTATTGGATTCTTTAGCTGTGAATGTAGAACGCTATTTGGACTTAAGCGTTTTGTTATCTTAGGAACGTGGTTAGTGGTTAGTAGTTAGTAGAAGTGAAGTAATACATCATTTTGCAGTTAAACTTACATCTTGCACCATTGTGGTTAAGACCAAATTCTCGCCTTGAAATTAATTGATGCGGCTAATATATAAAGTATGTTAAAGCGCACTAAAATTCTTACCCAGTCTGATTTATCAGACGAAGGTTTGTCAGCCTTGGAATTAATTCCAAGGCGGTTGTGAGGGCTAATTGCAAGTGATGCAAGATATTAGGTTAAATGAACTACAAGTATAAATTTAAAATAACTAGTTCAACCAACAACTAACAACTAACAACTAACAACTAACAACTATCAACCAACCAATAAAAACATGAGTGTTAAAGTTCACTTTTTACCAGATGACGTTAAAATTGATGCCGAAGTGGGAGAAGCTTTACTCGATGTCGCTGACAGAGCAGGAGTGTTGATTCCTACAGGTTGTTTAATGGGTTCCTGTCACGCTTGCACGGTAGAAGTAAAAGGTGGAGACATTATCCGCGCTTGCATTAGTTCCGTACCAGCAGGAAAAGAAGAATTGACAATTAATATATTCAGCGATCCTACTTGGTAAGTAACTTTTAGCTATTCGAGAGGGCTAACCCCAGTTTGAGCGTATTCCTTAAACCTTTGCAAGTTTTCTTGTAGGGTTGACTCTACCACTCGCCCTAAAAATAAATTATCCATTAATCTGCCAATAATACCAGGTATGGCATAACCAACAGTTAGTTTGACAATGCTACTATTTTGACGGTCGTAAAATCTAATCGCTCCTCTATTCGGTAAGCCATCAACTGATTCCCATTGAATTATTTGATGCTCAACTACCTTAAGAATTCGCGATCGCCAACTAAAGTTAAATCCACCAGTATCTAATTTCCATAGGGATAATTCTGGATTGTCTTCGAGAACTTTAACCGAATCAATCCATTTCATCCAGCGAGGCATTTGTTCTAAGTCAGCCCACATACCCCATACTACGTCTATAGGAGCGTCTACCTCTACTTGTACGGTATGCTCCAGCCAGTTAGCCATTATTAATTGTTATCCTAATTTTTTTCTTCACAATCTTTAAGCGTTTATATCTAAATAGTTTTTTGATTTTTTGATTAGTTTCACCTATTCTCTATTTCCTGTTCCCTCTTCCCCGTTGCCTAATTCACTACTTTTTCACATTTTCCAAAACAACTTTTGCAGCACGCCTTCCGGAGATTGTTGCACCTTCCATACTATCGATATAATCTTGCTGAGTGTAACTACCCGCAAGAAAGAAATTTTCTACCGGGGTTTTTTGCGAAGGACGATAAATATCCATTCCCGGCGCTTCCCGATATAAGGATTGAGCAAGTTTAACGACACTATACCAGGTCATATTTAGCTCCCGCGACGAAGGAAACAACTCATGTACCTGAGCTAATACGTGTTTGGCTATTTCTTCGTTACTTTTCTTAATAAAAGGATCTCCTGGTGTTAATACCAGTTGCATTAAAGAACCACTTCCTTCTCGGTAATAATCGGAAGGGCTAGTTAATGCCAAATCGGCAAAGCAAGAAAAGTCCGCATCGGGAGTATATAGTAAATTGTCTATACCCGCAGCTTGCTGCAATGAAGAGCGTTTTTGAGCATCCTGCATTTCCGTTACCCAACCATCAAAGCGTAACTGCACCGTAGCAACTGGTACGGTATCTAATTTGTAAATGTTGTCAAACTCAGACCACTTACGCCATTCTAAGGGTAGCAAGCGAGTAATTCCAGGCACATCACAAGCTGCAATGTAAGCATCGGCGGTTATATGTTCTTGGCGATCGCCATTTGCAATTACTAATCCATCTACCTGGGTTACACCTTCAAGTTCTGTAAACTTAACTTGTCGAACTTGCCGACGAGTATGAATTTGGGTTCCCCTAGCTTGCAAATAATTCAAAATTGGTTGATGCAAATACTCTTGGGGAGAACCTTCAAGCATCCGCAGTTGTGAAGCTTCAGTTCTCGCGGCAAATAGCTGGAATATTGTCAACATGCAGCGGGCTGACATATTTTCGCAATCAATAAAACCCAAAGCATAAGCAATGGGGTTCCACATCCGTTCGATACTTCCGTTATTACCACCGTGACTGCGAAACCAATCCGCGAAGCTAACTTTATCTAAGTCGCGGATAGTTTTCATTGCACCGTCAAAGTCAACCAAACCTCGTACAACCGGACTTGTTGCCAGTGCCAGAGAATTTTGTAATTTATCCTGCAATGACAGTTGAGAGGTAGTAAAGAAAGCTTTTAATCCATTGAAGGGGGCACCAGTGAGGAAGCGAAAATCTAAAGCACCAGTTCTTCCACCCCGATTTATAAAGTTATGGATATGCTCTTTCGGACGTAAATTTTCAAATGCACCCACCTTTTTCATCAAATCAAACAGTTGATAGTAGCACCCGAAAAATACGTGCAATCCCATTTCCATGTGATTGCCATCCTTATCAACCCAACTACCGACTTTCCCACCAATAAATGGGCGAGACTCGAAAATTTGGATTTCACAACCGGCATCGGCTAAATCTACAGCACATGATAAACCGGCTAGTCCCGCACCTACGATTGCAACTCGCATTCCGTTTTTTTTGATTCAGTATCTTTTACAGATTGTAACTGAATTAGTGCCCGAATTTCCCATTCACAAAACTTTCGGGCTAAAAAGTGCTGTTTTTTTTGCTTTGTGTTTTAACAAATTTGCTGCTTTAAATTTGATGGTTTTCTAAAATATATCTTCTACATAAATTCCTTACCCTGCCATATCTTGATTTTCAGCCGAGACGGATAAGCCTCGTATTAATTCTCTAATTACATCCGTAGCAGGCCTGCCAGTTTGCTGGCAATATTTTTCCAGTTTATCTGCTTCTTGTGCGGCAAGATTTACTGTTATACGTTTTACAGCCCATTTCTTATTGGTCATTTTGTGGTGTTATCTGCTGTATATTGACATCATGAAAGAGAATCCAAATAAATAATGAGAGCGATAATCCTATCAAAGTTGCTAAAAGTAAACAAGGATTCTTACTAGTACAAAAAGTAAAGTTTAATGTCCTTGTATTGTTCGTGCAAGCAACGAAATATCGATATCATCATTTATGAATTAGTTTTGTAACGGTCGAGCCGGGTAGATTGCTTGCCGACTTAAGATAAACTCAACAAAGCTTTTATCAATCGGTTGGTAGAAGTAAATTTTATAAATTTATTTGAGAGATTTACTGTTAAGCAAATAACGGTTTAGCACTTTTTCTTTGATCGTAAGCATTTAATTCCATACCATAATTATTTTCGCCAAATACTTCAGGGGAAAACATATGCCAAAAAACTTGAAAATATGGCATTAAAGTATTAGCTTGTTCGGTATTGAGGCGCTTGCTAATTTCTTGCCCTAATAGATGCAGCATTTGGCGAATTATTTCCCAACTCACTTTTAAGGTTGGATAAAGCATCATACACAAAGGAAATAGTTCTTGTTGAATGGCAGAAATATTTCTTTCTAAAGCACATACCCACAAGTAGACTTGAAACATTTCCACATCACGGATACTGGAAGTAATCACTTTCTTGCGACTCAAGTTGCCAGAATATGAGCGGTAAGTTGGATACAGCTTAACTACTCTTTGAGTAATACTTTTAGCAATGTCGGTGCTAATGGGTAATAGATGCTGTACGGCACTCAAAGCTAAAGAATCGCAATCATGTTTAGCTGCTGCGGTGTAGGCACGCTGCAACGGCATATATAAGTGGTCATCAATTACTTTAAAGTAATTGCTAAGTAATTTTTGCTCAGTATGAGAAAGTAACTGCAACAGGATTTGGCTGGTGAAGTGAAACTGCATACTTGTAAATCCGATCACTTTAGGATCTTGTTCCGTATATTTCCGTCTTAAGGCTCCCAGAGAAGAACTAATCGCTTTTGTTAACTGATTGGAAGCAAGCTGTTCGGTATATCTTAAAGGAACACCGGACGATAGCGATTTCTGTTTAGCGGTTAATTTAATTACCATAGATGGCTTGCGTGGTGGCGCAAAATTCATGTAAACATCTATTGCTTTTTCATAGATTTTGAAAGAATCTCCTGCAATTTCCCAAGGATCGATCAATTCAGGTTTAATACGATGTCTTTTTACCTCCTTAGATAGTAATTGTTCCGTTTTGTTCCAAGCTTGTAGGCTAACATTTCGCATTGATCCTCTAAGTTTTTGCGCTGTTATTTCTCGTCCGGCTTGAGACATTACTCGATCTAAATCTTGGGTATCAGAAGATTCACCATCGTGGAAATCAACATCAAGGTTCTGCAAATATTTTTTCGCCCATTGCAGTCCCAATGATTCAACAGTGCCATTATTTATTGGCTTTTTATATGAATTTGAATTACTCTCTAAGTATTTGTACATATAAATAAATATTTATAAACATATTTTCTATAAAACTATCAATTTACTGATTTCTCGATTGTATATCTATTTTTTTTAAATAAAATTTCTCTTTACTTAATCTTTAATCAAATCAAAAAAGATTGATATTACTTTTCTTTATGAAGTAATTACACTACTTATGTAAAATCTTTAAATTAAAATAAAGCATAAAAAAGAAATCAATTATATGGCTGACATTATTATATATGGATAAAAAATATTTATAGTAAAGACAAATAGGATCTTCTTTAAGATATTACTAAATACCTCAAGCATATAATCATACTTAACAATATTCACGCATGGATAACGAGATTATAGTCACTGCAAGCTAAGTAGTAATCTTAAATGTATTGTTTGCAATTGTAAATATATAAAAGCTGTTCAAACCAAGTAAAATTTATTCTTCTGCTAAAAATTAGCTATCAACAGAATACTTTCATATTGATCGGAATTTATGTTTTGATAATTAATATTGTCCAATTATTACCTAGACAAATTTATTCTCATTTATTCTGAATGTTTCTTGAGGTAAAAAGTTAAAATTGAGGATCAATAAATATTCAATTAATTGACGTATTCAAAAAAAATTAGACTGTTAGGGCTTATATTGAGTGCCATAATTTTAGCATTTTTGGCATAAAGGTTTTCTAATTGAGGTTACGACCAATACGAAAAAAAGATTACGATATAATTTATTTTTTCTACTCCTTAATTCCCACTCCCTACTCCCTTAAAGTTAAAACCTGTCCAGTCGCTTTAATTTAACGACTCACTCCGTGAACATCACCAGAATAGTTCAAGGAGTTTTGATCTATATTTTTTCTAATATTCAAAAGAATTAAAAGAAAAATAAAAATTAGAACTGAGGCATCAGTTGAAGCGTACCAACACCCAATTCTTTAGGTGATAAATAGCGTGCCTCAAATAAAGCCATCATGTCTCGTAACTGTGGATTACCACGAGAAGCTCCCGTTAATCCTTTGGCGATGATTAGACCGCAATATCCCTTAGTATGTTTACAGCGCTGATTCCACTTTTGTCTCGCTTCGACATGATCTGGATCGTCATCTTCAAATTCACCAAAGAGAAATAGCTCTTGATTTTGAGTTTGTAATAAACCAAGATCGTAATGAGTATTATTAAAAGGATCTGCACCAGGATTAAAACAAATTGCACTAAGTCCACCGTCTTTTTCAATACATTCAATTATAGTTTTTGCCTTTGGACGGGAAGTTTGAACTAATATTACTGGTAAACCTTCACCAGCTTGCGCGACTTCACCGACTTTATGATACTTAGATGTTTCCTGTAAATATTCCGACATTTCCCAAGAAATCATGCCCAAACTAAGGAAAGAGTCTTCCGGGATTAAATCATCCCGTAGCGAAAGACTTGCATTTGAAGCATTGAGCATCATTTCCTCATCATCGTCCTCGAAGCTTGACATTTCCTCTAATTCCGAGGCTAACTGGGGTTGAGTGGCGACAGTAACTGATATTGATTTAGTCGTAGATTCCGAGGAGAGTAAAGGTATACGATAACGATGACTTAAGGATGGAAACAAGCCATTATTTAATTCGACACGTCGATCGCGAATAAAGCGATACAAAGCGGAATAAGCCACTAAAGAAATCAGGGCTTCTTCTTCATATAAAATAGATCGGACACCTTCAAGAGGATGAATGTTGCCAAAAGTAGGGTTGATTTCCGATAACGGGTAATCTGCTAAATCGGTAAATATATCTTCTTCTTCATCACCACTCGTCGCACGTTCAAAAGTCAAAAATAAACAATCTTGTTTGAGAAAAGCTTCTTCTAAATATTCTTGTGAAGAATCTTCTTTTAAAACGGTGGCACGAAAAAACTTAAGGGATTCTTCTGAACGGTAAAGTAAAACTCCATACTCCATACCTAGCATCCCCATTACTGAAGCGTACAGGGTACCAATATCCCATTTATTAATTTCTATCGATAAAATCTGCTGTTCTTCTAAAAATTCCCAAGGTGCTAATTTCCAAATAGCAAAAGCTTTATTTCTTAATATACTGGCGTATTGCGGAGGTAAATCGGGAATTTGATTGTCAATAACTTCTGAAAAACCGCGAAACAACTCATCAATTAACGGTAATTCAGGTATGCGATCAATAACAATATCCACATCTTGCAATACCCCGCGTAAATAAAATTGAATTTCCCTATCTTGGACTACAATTTTCTGAGGACGTGCTGGCTTAGCTGGATTGTGGGGACTTTCTATTCCTCGCATTAAAGTACGAACAACCGCTTCTGGACCTGCTTGGGAATTCACAACATCCATAGAGCGGACAATTCCTTCCGATGCGTCAACCCAAAGAATGCATTCGTTTTGCTCTTGTGAATTTTCCCCGCTCGTGGGTGATGAAAATGGACGGCGATCGCCTTCCCATACAGAAGGAATTTGGGGTAATTTCTTCAGACGACGAATGGTAGAGCGACTTAAACTTGTCATAGAGTAGATTTTTAACTTTTAGCATTCTGTGCAAATTTTATTTTTAGGAGAAGCAAGTAATTGTAAACATTTATGATTCTCCTCTATCAAAAAACTTGAAGACGTTGTCTTCCCGAAAAGCTGGACTGCGAAAATAGTTATATATATATGCCTATCGTTGTTCAATTTTAGAATAAAAACACATAGAGATACTGCAATAATTATTCTATCTGCCCCCTTTATAAATTCGAGAAAAAATCAAACGATTATATAAACTCTCGATTTACAACACTTTTTAATCGGAATTTAAACATTTATTAGCTTCGTTAATGTCGCTAGAATGAATACAAGAACAAAAAATGGCGATCGCGAACCGTCGATGGAACTATACAGCTGTTATAGTTCCCGCTCACAATTCACCGGCTAGAGCCGTATTCGCGATAGTTAAACCATATTATTGGAGTATAAAACCGAATGACACAAGCAACTGATACTCAAAAGCAAGGAATTCTACTAAGCGAAGCCGCATTGCAACAAGTTAAATTATTGCAAGAGCAGCAAGGAAAAGAACTTTGCTTGCGGGTAGGAGTACGTCAAGGTGGCTGTTCTGGAATGTCTTACATGATGGACTTTGAAGACTCCAGTAAAATTAGCGACAACGATGACACCTTTGATTACGATGGCTTTAAAATAGTTTGCGACCGTAAAAGTTTATTATATCTTTATGGTTTGATGCTTGATTATAGCAATTCGTTGATTGGTGGAGGTTTCCAGTTTACCAACCCCAACGCTAACACCACTTGTGGTTGTGGCAAATCCTTTGGTGTCTAAGGAAAATTGGTCAAAGTCCTTTGTGTTTTTTCGTAAATAGTTATTTAATACAAAGGACTTTTGAGAAGAGGAATGATTTTTGTTTTACTATGACTCAAACAGTTGAATCTATATTTGACGAAGCTCTAGAACGTTATAAATCTGGAACCGATGCAGCCGAATTAATTCCAGTTTTTAAAGACATTTGCGATCGCGCACCTCAAAATAGTGCTGCGTGGACTTGTTTATCTTGGCTGTATATGCTCGATAGCCAACCCAAGCTTGCTTCTAAAGCTGCACTAAAGGCTGTAAAGCTAAATCCCCAAGATCCCCAAGCAAGAGTTAATCTGGCTACTGCTATGTTGGAAACAGGTCAAAAAGGCTTGCGGGATCACGTAGAGGTTGCTTCACAGTTAATGATGGTTAATGAGGAATGGCAAGAAGAAATTAAGAATAGTATTGAAGACGGTTTAACTAGAAAGCCAGACTGGAAAAGTTTGGAAAAAGTTAAGAACTGGCTATTCTAATTTAGGTAAAACAAGATTTGCTTTTATCTGTTAGTTACCCTCGATTATAAATCCGGGGCTTCCAGTTTAATTTAGGAAGCCCCAGGATTTTTCATATTTTTTTCTTAATTACCTATCCAAATTCGATATATACGATTACTTCATAGAATGAAGGGAGGTTGAGAACCAGTATTCTTTATTTAGCTTTTAATCCCAGACCTGGCGTTCCTTGTTCCCTAGCTCCTACGAATTATTTACAAATTAAAACGGATTCCATATATGAAAGATAGATTATTAAATTTACTTAATACAGTTTTAGTCGCCGATGTTTTTCTTGTGTTAATCAGCTTTGGCTGGTTTGCTGTAGCAGTAATTGGTCGTAGTACTGGAATACCCCTTGGTTTGGATTTATGGTACAAGCTATGGGAGCCTCTATTTACTCCCGCAATAGGGGTTTTAATGGCTGGTGCGCTTCTGAGTGGTATTATTAGCTGGATTTCTCGTAAGTTAGAAGTTCGTCAGTAACTATTAGGACTTATGCAGCGATGACGTTAGCTCCTAGCGTTCACGCGGAGCGTGCGGCTCAGCGTACCGTAGGTATTGCGTGTTCTGTAAGAAACATAAAGCATAGTGTTCAAGACATTAAAACCCCTCCCCCCAAACCCCCCAAAAAAATAGGGCTTTACGTAATAAGTCCTAGCTATGTTAAGTGGTGCGTTTGCCCCTCACAATACACCCAAACTGTTCCCCGTTCCCTTCAAAAATCTAAAATCACTTGAGGATTTCTTCTAAAGCTGGCTTCAAATCTGAGTAATTGTATGTAAAACCGCTTTCCAAAGTACGTTGGGGTGAAACTTTTTGACCTTCTAAAACAACTACGGCACCGTCACCTAACATTGCTTCAATTGCGAAAGCTGGAACGGGTAGCCAGGAAGGACGATTCATCACTTCACCCATTGTTGATGATAATTCTGCCATGCGAACGGGATGAGGCGCAGTAGCATTATATACTCCTAACATTTCTGGTGTAGTTAGAGCCTGCAACATTAAACTGACTATATCGTCTACGTGAATCCACGAAAACCACTGTTCGCCACTACCTATAGGACCACCTGCAAACAGCTTGAATGGGGTAATCATTTTACCAAGCGCACCACCCATTCCCAGCACAATTCCAAATCGCAAAATTACCAATCGCACGTCGCTATCCGTAACTTTCTGGGCTTCTGCTTCCCAATCCTGACAAACTTGAGCCAGAAAATCGCTACCAGAAGGACTGCTTTCATCAAAAGTGGCGGTTTCGCTGGTACCGTAATAACCAACCGCAGAAGCATTTATTAATACCTTTGGTTTTGTTGGACTTTTAGTAATAGCTTCAACAATTTTTTGCGTGGTTAGCTTACGACTATTCAAAATTTCTTGTTTGCGTTCGGTTGTCCAACGCCCTTCGCTAATAGGTGCCCCTGCAAGATTAACTATACCTTCACAATTGGCTATCTCATTTTGCCAAGAACCTGAATCTGTAGGCGTATAAGCGATAATTTCCACATCAGGATAAGCTAAGGCTGGGAAAAGCTTTCGAGCGCGTTCGGTATCGCGGGTTAATACCAGTATTTTCGTACCTTGTTTTTGCAGTCTTTCTACCAAACGAGTACCAACAAATCCCGTTGCTCCAGTAATTGCGACTTTCATCTTTTTTTTTTGCACCAAACCCCTATTTTACAAGGTTTGAGAACTATTAACTAAATGTCTGGAAGAAAAATCAAACAACGCAAAACAATAAAAATTTTTATTAACAAGCAATTATCAGTAATACTGCCCAAAAAATTGCCATCTTATCTTGTGAATAAATTGTATTTACTTGGATTTTCCGTATTTAGGTATCATAGGATGGACAAATTATTATAAGGCGTGGGGCTACGATGGCTCGCTATACCTGTTCATATATTGTTTCTCTTCCCATAGCTCATCTGCAACCGCTGCTTATAGAGCTTTTACAAGAATGTAATTTAGATGTGCAATATTATACATCCGATTATATTCTGGCACGAGAGGTTCCTGGTAGCGTTCCTTTTTCAAAATTTGTCACCATAGAGGTACTAATTGATAAAAGCACGGCGACTGAAACAGAAACCAAAATGAATTTAGTGTTTAAAAATGAGGAATTACCACTCCAACTTGATAATCACTGCCGACAAGTTTTTGAAATTATTAAGCAAGTAATTGAGGATTCTCGTCACTGGCATTTAACTAAGTCTCTTGCCGGATGAGACTTCTGCTGTTCAAGTTAAAAGTATGATTTTTTCGTTGTGCAGCTAGCAAGAAAAAGGGCTTATTTTTACTTAAACTTAACGGTAATAGTGCATTCGGGTGAATCAACCCAAGTTGTTTGGATGTTTCTTCACCCGTTCCCTTCTACTAAAAAGAAATTTTAGTAATTTCAAGTCGCGTTTATTTATGTAGGAGGAGAATATAAAAGCAGAAGTGCCCAAAAGATTCCCCTCCAAGGAGTTAGTAGCAACTTTCTAATCCTCAGTATCTTCAGTCATACTGGGATTAATCAATGTAATGTCATATTCGCTAGCATCTGTTTGCCCTGTTTGAGTCACATCCCTTTGAAGCAGGTAATAAATAGCCCGTACTTGCGGTCCAAATACAACCTCATCTTCATTTTTTAGATCGTGGGCTGGTATTTTACTACGTCCGTTAATCATCAAACCATTAGAACTAGGTTTGCCTTTGACATCGCCATCTACAATACGGTAATAAAATCGCTTGTCATTGTCACCATTTCTTGGTAGTTTAACCAACGTTGCATGACGACGCGAGACAAATTGCGATACCAAATGAATATCGCAATCACGGTCTCTACCAATAGAATAAAGGGAGTTATCTAAAGTAAATTCTTTACGTCCCTGGTCGTCTTCTATAATCAAGATATGAGTTTCACTCGATTGTACTGCCATAGACTTATCGTTGCTACAATCGGTTGAACTGTCAGCAATCAAGATTCGTTGTTTGGTATAGTTTTTTGCCATTATCGAATCATTCCTCAGTGGTCAGAAGCTGCTATTTGCTAAATAGATTTCAATCCTTGAGTAAAATCGGAATGCTTTACTCTCAGATATGTAAGCAGCTTGAGATAGCATTTCTACAAAATATGTGAGAAACGTAACACAAAACTACTGACTTAGTTTAACCTGAGATGAGCTAAACGAATATTTTTGCTTGCAAATAATACCTCTAAAGGAGGATTTTAGGAATTAAAGTCAAATCTTCTTAACAGAAGGGAGTTAGTAACTACGCTCACGGAACTAAAGGCCATTAAAGCAGCAGCGCCTCCGGGATTCAGAATAAAACCGAGGCTCGGTAATAATACACCAGCAGCTAAAGGAATTCCGAATATATTATATGCGAATGCCCAAAATAAATTTTGACGGATTTTATTGAAGGTAGCTCGACTCAGAGCAATGGCTTCTACAACATCTTTTAATTGATCTCGCATTAGCACAATTTCCGCAGCTTCCATCGCTACATCGGTTCCGGAATGCAGGGAAATACCTACATCTGCTTGAGATAAAGCTGGTGCATCGTTGATCCCGTCTCCTACCATTGCTACTAAAGATTTGGGATGAGTATTTTGCAATGATTCGATTACTGCTGCTTTTTTTGCTGGAGGAATACCTGCTATGGCATCATCGGGATTTAATCCTAATTGTTCTGCTGTAGCTAAAGCGGCTTCTTGGGTATCGCCACTAAGTAAAATTATTCGTAACCCTAAAGAACGAAGTTTTTCTACAGTTGAACGGGCATCTTCTCGTATAGTATCTCTAACAGCTATCAATCCGAGCAAAGTACCGTTAGTTGCGACACCAACTACTGTTTTTCCAGCTAATCGTAAATTTTGAATTTGTTTTTGAATGGTTTCACTAATATCAACGCCATTCAAATTTAGCCATTCCCAACTGCCCAATAGTACTGTAGTTTCTTTCACTAGAGCAGATACGCCAAATCCTGGTTCTGTATGAAAATCACTAGCTGCTGGTATAGATAATTTTTGTTCTGCTGCCGAGGCTAGAATTGCTTTTGCTAAAGGATGTTGGCTGCCGCTTTCCACAGAGGAAGCTAACTCAATTAAGGAATTAGCTGTACTTTTATCGGATATGGGTATACAGTCAGTTACGGTAGGATTACCTGTAGTTAAGGTTCCAGTTTTATCAAATACTATTGTTTTTAATTGATGTACCTTTTCTAAAACATCGCCTCCTTTAATTAACAAACCCCGTTCCGCACCAATAGCAGTTCCCACCAAAATTGCTGTAGGAGTCGCAAGTCCTAAAGCACATGGACAAGCAACAACCATTACGGCGATCGCTAACTTTAAACTAATTAAAATTGGCGAGTAATGAGTTGAAGTTTGCAAGTGCTGCGAATGTGGGGAGGAGTTGAGTACTGTTGATGCAGCGATATCGTGCCAAATATGAGTGCCGATAAAATACCAAAATACAAATGTTAGTAAAGCGGTAGTTAATACGCCGTAGGTAAAGTAACCGGCTACAGTATCGGCTAATCTTTGAACTGGAGCTTTACGAATTTGTGCTGATTCTACTAAACCGACAATTTTTGCTACTGTTGTATTGCCTCCAGTACGGGTTGCTTCCATGACAATTGCTCCCGACTGATTGATGGTTCCCGCACTTACGGTATCTCCCACTTGTTTGAGAACTGGTGCTGATTCTCCGGTAAGCATCGACTCATCAACGGTTGTTTTCCCTTCTACTAGTTCACCATCAACAGGAACTTTGTCCCCCGGAAGTACTTGCAACCATTCGCCAGTATGAACTTGTTCGGCTGGTATTTCAACAATTTCTGCTGCTTGAGCGTTGTTGTTATTTTGATCGGGCTTGGCTATTAATCGGGCGATCGACGGTCTCAGAGATAATAATTCTTGAAATGAAGCAGAAGCGCGATTTCTAGCTCGTTTCTCTAAAGTACGCCCCAACAGAATAAACCCTAATATCATCACGGGTTCGTCAAAGAAACATTCCCAACCCAATTGAGGAAATAGTAAGGCAACTACACTAGCAACATATGCACTAACCGTTCCTAAAGAAACTAAAGTGTTCATGTTGGGAGCATTTCGACGCAACCCTAACCAACCATCTATGAGAATGGGACGACCAGGTATTAATATTGCAATTGTCGCCAATCCAAAGTGAAACCAGATATTTTGCAAAACTGGAATCGTTAAGCCGCTAATATGACCCAAATGTCCGATTCCTGAAAATACCAGCAGCAATACAGCAATTGTCAACTGCCTTCGGGCAGATAGCATTTCTTGCTGCTTCTTCTCTTCAGCTTCCTTTAAAGCTTCAGCGCTATGTTTTTCTCCAAATGCCTTGCGGGGTTTGCTGGGAAATCCTGCCGTAGTCAATTCCTTAACTAAAGCATCAACATCTATAGTCAATTCCTCAGAGTCTACCACTGCTACCCCAGTTGCTAGGTTCACACAGGCATTATCAACTCCTGGGAATTGCGTCAATTGTTTTTCTACCGCTCTGACGCAGCCAGCACATTTCATTCCCTCAACATCAAGGGTAATTTTGTTGATTGCTGCTGGAGTTGCGGTTTTATTTTTGTTCGGTACCAGTTGCATGAAAAATGTTCGGATTCGCTATAAAAATAAAAATGCCATCTGGGACATAGAATTGAATTATTTTTGTCCCTACTTCGAGGGTAAGCGAAATCTTGACTTATGACCGAATATCTCAGGAATGAACTTTTTTATAACTAAGTTTTTATAACTAAATATTTAACTGAATTCTTTGTGTCGATTCCAACGCAGATAAGTAAAATAAATAACTAAACTTAACTGTATTGGAAGCAACGCAGCTTGACTTTTCAGGAACGGATTTATTGACAAGCTCGACATTGCCAAGAAATAACCCATACCAAAGCAGGTAAGTACTATAAATGTGATATTTTTACGTTTGAACATCAGCCCGCACCAGATATAAATATTGTGTTGTTTATTCAGATGTATTCGATAGATAATTTAAAAGAATAATTTGATTTATCTATTAAATTATCGATAAGTATATCTAGATTCTAACCAGAGAATTTAGTTATACAATTATGTTTTGACCAGTGATTTATTTGTAACAATAACTTAGCTGAGTTAGGGAATAATTCATAAATCCTAGCTGTATACTTTGGCTTCTATATTCAATATATAAAATTACAGCTAGGAACGAATTTATAACTCAAGTTAAGATTCCAATAAAAATACAAGTAAAGCTAATATTACAACTGCGACAATTACGTACCCTTAATATATCTCAAAAATAAAAGCTTTTCTGTTCTTTGTATATGATTTTAGAACCAACCTTGTTTGTTCATAAAGTAAGTACCGACAAAATCATTATGATCTTTATTTAGATAAATCATTCCTTCAATTAAACCTACAAGCTGCATAATTAAAAAACTTAAGCCGTAGGTGAAGTAACCACCAACTACAGAAATAATTAAAGTAATTAAGCCTTCAGGGGCATACCCAAGAATAAACTTATGAATACCGAATCCTCCAAAAATAATTCCGCAGTAACCAGCGAGTAATTGCTTAGTAGCGTGAGAAGGGCTGAGTTTTGCCATATTGCTGCTCCTTAATAATAAAAATATAAAATTAATAACCATTATTTTGTTAGCAGTATAAGTCAATAATGTTCTACTGCTAACTAGTAAAATTACTGTTGTCTAAAGTCGATAAACCGAAGCCGTCAGAAAGCCCCAACGATGTTTTAGCTTTACCTGGGTTTAAAAGACTAATATTTTTCTGTATGTATTTATTGAGCGCGAATTTTAAATCGCTGTATTCTGTCATCAAATGACAGAAAATATCTCATTGATAATTAATTGCAGTATTCAGTTGTACAAGTCCTTCTTGAGAAATTCCGGACTAATTCAGAGCGCTACAACTACTCAGATACTTTATCCTCGCAGCTTTTACAAGTGAAATCACTCGTACAAGTGGATGCGAAGAAAGTTAACTGAGCATATTATGTATTCTCGCTCTGAAATACTATTGATTTATGTAGAAATGCCCCATGATATTTTCAATCTTAAAATAATCAAAAATAATCAGCATCCCTACAAGGGCTGAAATTAATCAATAATTACTATATGCTTACTTAAACAATCAGTTATATATTTAACATAACCTTTAAGTTCGATATCGTGTTAAGCATTTATGCTTTCAATTAAAAATAATCTACACTCACTATAGCGGATACTAATTGAAAAATTGTTACACATAATTAATGCAGATATTTTTAATTATGGCAACAGTAGCCATTAAGTGTCAATTAGTACTGCTGCCCAATAGAAATAGACTTAGCAACGTGCCACTATTCCAAAGGCTGTGGACAAGCATGGGAGCAAGAAGATTGCGCGATCGCGTATAAACCACTCCAAGCACGATCCCCAGTACTGTAAGGGGTAGAACTTCTGATAAACTTAGATGAACCGCAGCAAATAAGAAGCTGGAAACAAGTATCGATCCCCATACTGGTAAGTACCGAGTTAGAGAAGGAAGCAAAAATCCACGAAATAAAAATTCTTCAAATAATGGTGCGGCGATCGCAGCTGTAGAGAAAAATATCAATAATGCCAGATTATCTTGACTTTCCAAGACTGTCTGTAATAGGGGATTACTACCACCTTGTCCCTGCCAAAGTTGTTGATTAATCAAAGAAACGACGATAAAAATCGGTATTACCGCGCAATAACCGCCAATTCCCCAAAGCAACCAGCCATCCCGCAAGCGAAAGCGAAACCAATCTTCTCCAAGTGGTAGAAATTGCTTGATAGATAAATACAAAACTAATAAAGAACCACTGGCTAGAAGGATATAGCGAAGTAAGATGTATAGTGCTTCAAGTCTGACGTTTCCATCAGGAGATGGTAGAGGAAGAAACTGCCAGACTAAGGGAATAAGCAATTGTCCCATTAAGAAAAAGCCGACAACAAAAACCTGCAAAATCGTTTCACCATCCCAGGGAGTTATCCAGCGAACTTCAGCATTTCTAGCTAGTAGCGCTTCCTTTCTTTTGATTATCCATTGTCCGAAAGTGAAAATAAGTAATGTTATGCCAATAAAGCCTCCTAGTACAGGAAGAATAGCTATAGCAGTTAATTTAAGTAAGGCTTCTTCTGCTGCTCTTTGCTCAATGACTTTAATATTATTTAAATATTCTGGATTTTGTTGAATCTGATATGTTTTTTCTAAAGCGCTATAGCGAAACCAGCCTTTAAGATTATCTTTAATTAGTAATTCTGCGTCTTCTGAAACACGAGGAGATTTTTGCCAAAGCCCAATTAAAGTTTGACTAGTTTCGCGAAGCTGAGGATTTATACTGGAATTTTTTTGTACCTGCTGCCAAGTTTCCATAGCTGTATCGCTATTGCCTTGACGTGCTTGAATAATCCCTATACGTATATTTAATTCGGCGATCGATT
Organism: Calothrix sp. CCY 0018; assembly: GCF_963920925.1. Taxonomy (NCBI): domain Bacteria; kingdom Bacillati; phylum Cyanobacteriota; class Cyanophyceae; order Nostocales; family Calotrichaceae; genus Calothrix; species Calothrix sp. CCY 0018. The sequence goes on from NZ_CAWUDI010000025.1 coordinate 83,793, forward strand.
CTTGTAATCGATTGGAAGTTTGCTGTAATTGTTTTTGCTTTACTAGTGAAGAGACATTATTAACAGGAGGAATATCCGACTGAGATTTCGACGTAGGAATGACATCAGTTGATTCGGAGGGTAATAATTCTAATTGTTTTTGAGCGTTTTCTAAATTAGTTTTCGCTGACGTGCGGGCTTCTTCATATTGCTTTAATGCACCATTAAGAGGTTTTACACCAAGTATGGCTTTTTTCGTACTTTGCAAATTTTCATCGTTATCCGAAGGTTGCCATTCAGTTGCTAGCAATACAATATTAGTTTGGTATAACTCCAACTCGCTTTGGAATTGAGGCTTATTCAAGCTTCCTAACAAAGTGGAGCCAGAAAATAAAATAGTTACTACAGTAAGTAAAAATAAAAATATCCGCTTAAGTGTCATCTATCCCTCACAATTAACAGTCTTCCTCTGGGAATTATCGCATTCACACTACCCAGGAGACATCTTTTGTTAGAAAAGCATACGATATTTTAATTTTTGGATGGGAGATTGGCAGAGGGGGTAGAGTGGGAAGAGGGGGAAGAGGGGGGGAGACTTTAATCCAAAATCCAAAATTTCATCATTCCCAACTCCTAACTCCTAACTCCTAACTCTTAACTATTCCCCATCAACCAAAATATAAAAACATCGCATCTTTCTGATAAGCCACATTTTGGTAGTAATTTAAAAGTTTTTTATAAGTATCGTAGAGACTATCAAAGCCATTTTCTAAGCCTTTCAAAGTAAACCGCTCTTGAAAATGAGCCTGAGAAAATTTTGATAAAGCTTCAGCAACTTGTGTAACTTCATCGGCATTTAGGTATCGCAGAAGTCCATTGTCTGTTTCGTAATCTATTGTATTACCCCCTAAGATGGCATTTATCGAAGCTAATTTATCTTGTTTATTCTTACCGATAAGAAACGGTATGGGAGTTGAGTAAGTTGTGCCAGTCAAAATAAAGTGAAGGGTGTTCCATTTTTTGCCAATATCGAACTCAGAATTTTTGCCTTCTGCAAGCATTGTCGGAATATCGGATTTGAGCTTTTCAAACTCTTTTGGCTGCTCATATTTTAATTTTTCTAAGGTTTGCGGTACGTAGTTAGTAGCTTCGTCAAACCATTCAGCATCTTCAGGATTATTTAAATCGAGATTTGCTTCTTGCCAAAAATGTGAGTCAGGTAAATACTGAGCATCATCAAATAGTTCAAAAAAATCTGGATATTTTTTGAATTTTTCTAATAAAGAAGGAGATACTTGTTTAAAATATGCTTCTACTGACATTAGCGATTATCCTATTTTTGCTTGTACCCAATTCCGAAATGATTTAAGCAAAGCAATTTCTCCCATAGTTTTACTTTGCTCGATAAATCCACTAATATCTTTTACCGATACTAAAGAAAAAGCAATACTAAATTCACATTCAGCGTAATTCTTTTCAACCAACTGATAAAATTTTAAATTATTCCCGTCATATCTCCATAATTCACTTACACCTAAAGCCGAGTAAATATCGAACTTATCTACTGAAGTGCTGGTAATATCAATTTCAATTACTAAATCGGGTGCTGGTGAATTTGTTAAATCGAGAGTTTCTCTTCCTCTAACGGCTAATTCGTTTTGAATATAGTAACAGTTGTCGGGTTCTATTCCTTTTCTCACAATCTTTCTTTTTAAAGTTGTCGAGCCAGCGCTTTTGATTTCGATATTAAGTTCTTCTGCCAGGATAAATATAAAACGGTCAAAATTTATTTTAGGATTTTCGTGTTCAAAAAGTGGAGTCATAATTTCTAAAGTACTACCGTCATAGGCAAATTGAGAACCTCTATCCTCACCAGTCTCTTTGAGCAAAGTTTCAAAGGTTTCCCAGCTGATATTATGTAGTACGGTTCGCTGTTCTGGCAGAGTATAAGTTACAACCATTGTTCACTTTAGATAGTTTGTTTTTCAGAAAGGATATTACACAATATTCCAAATATTTTACTGACATTATTAATATAGTATTCGTTAAGGTCAATTTCTACTATATTTTCAATAAGTTTTAAAAACTTCCAGCTAGTTCCAGTAGTAACAGTTCCATAAATAATCGGAATATTATTTCCTTCTTTTTGATTAAATATTTGGGCTGCAAGCATTTCTGCAACACATTGACCTAAACCTGCATTAATATTTTCTTTTTTAGCTTCTACAATAGTAATTACAGGAGCATTTAAAATGAGTAATTCTGGGGAACTGCTAATAATAAAATCGCAATTTCCATTCAAACCCTGACTTGAATCTACTGTAAAATCAATACCTGAAAATAGACTGATCTGATTTTTTAAATACTTTCTTACAGCAATTAAAATCGGGGAAATAATCATTTCCGAACGGGATTTTTCTGTATTACTTGCTAATGCTAAGGGAAGATTTTCTGCTAAAGTTTCTGCGAGTAACGCTGGAATTTCAATTTCAGGTATAGATGCAAAGATATCAATGGTGTCAGAAATCGTTAAATTAAAGGTTTTTCTGACTTTAGATAAAGTAAAGTCGCTGTATGACAAGCTAATTGCTCCTGCAATATATTTTTTAATTTTTAAACTCCGACTAATGACTTATCTTCTTCCCAAGAAAGCAAACTATCCAGTTTTACAGATTCTGCAAAAGTTCTAGCAGCTAGTAGACAAGGCAACAAATCAACACACATTTTTGCTAAATAATTTCCTTCTTGCCCGCCTACAACCAGTTTTTCTACTTTATTGTCTGGTTTTAAAAAATTAACTAAGACATGGAAGTCTAAGTTGTCAAAAGTTGCGGTAACGACATATCTTCCTTCTGCACCGCCCCCAATGCTCATATAAGTTTGATTCTCAGCGCCTATTGTTACTAAAGTTTTGTTTTTGCCATTTAATTCTTTGATAGCTGTTTCAATTTGATTCCAACTTGAAGTTTCTATCACTTCTTCTTGGTTAAAGTTATCAATCCAGTTTTCTACCGATAAGTCTAATACAAACATCTTTACCTTCTTCTTTTTGGGGGTTTAATCGTAATTGTTTTACTTCCAGCAGGAGTAATAATTGTTAATTCTTCTATACCTAATTGCCACGCCATAGAATTTACCCCTCCTCTTAAACCGCAAGCCGCACAAAGTTCTCTATCAACAATCAAAACAGCCTTCTCTTCTGCGATGTTCGCATCTGCTGCTTGTTGAAAAGCATCAGCTTTTGCATGAGTTTTACTAATAGGATTAACTCTTAAAGTAATTTGTCGAGGATTGGGATTACTGCTAGAATTTATGCCAAAGAAGCTTTGACTAACTATTTCTAGTTTTGCGACAGTTGATTTGTCTGTTTCACTACCAGCCGCTGGTAATCCAAGTTTCTGCCTATATTGAGCTAGTTCATCAAAAATATTATTTGTTTTTGCTTACCTCGCCATTTTTATATATTTAAAACAGAATTTAGCCCTAATTTTATTATCAAAAGGACTTACCTAAAAGAATGTAATTACAAACATTTTTAGATAAGCCCAAATTTATTATAAAATTTATTAGCAGATTGTTGTTAAAGCAGAGAATGTTTCATCATTAATTAACCCATCATACTGCTAAAGAAATCCAAACTCTCTTTCAACGCTTTGATAAAAATATCGATTTCTTCACGGGTATTATAAAAAGATAAACTTGCTCTTGCCGTACCAGGAGCATCCAAAATACGGTGTAATGGTTGCGTACAATGATGTCCAGAACGAATTGCTACACCTTCGTTATCCAACAAAGTAGATAAGTCGTTAGGATGAACTTCTCCCGTAGTAAATGAAGCTAATGCTGCTCTACCACAACCTTTAACATCTGGTTTGGGGCCGTAAATTTTTACTTCCGGTATTTTTCCCAACTGCTCAAATAAATAGCCAGTTAATTCTGATTCGTAAGCATAGATTTTATCCATGCCAATACTGCTGAGATAATCCACCGCTGCACCTAAAGCTATTGCTTCTGCGATCGCCGGGGTACCTGCTTCAAATTTACTTGGTAATTCTGCGTAGGTTGAATGGTCTAAAAATACGTCAGCAATCATTTCTCCACCACCCATAAATGGTGGCATTGCTTCCAAATTTTCTAATTTGCCATATAGGAAACCAATGCCAGTTGGAGCGCACATTTTGTGTCCGGATGCTACCAACCAATCGCAGTCTATTTCCTGCACTTCAACTGGCATATGAGGCACGCTTTGACAAGCATCAATTAATACCTTTGCTTGCTTTTCATGAGCTAATTTACAAATTTCTTTTACCGGATTTATACAGCCCAAGGTGTTAGAAACATGAACTACTGACACCAATTTTGTTTTATCGGAAAGCAGCTTTTTAAATTGTTCTAAATCAAAAGTTTCTTCCGGTGTCAATTCTACATACTTCAACACCGCACCAGTTTTTTGAGCAATTAGCTGCCACGGGATAATATTGCTGTGGTGTTCCATTACCGAAAGAATAATTTCATCTCCCGGCTGTAGGTTATTCATCCCCCAACTGTAAGCAACCAAGTTTATTGCTTCGGTAGCGTTGCGGGTAAAAACTATTTCTTGACGAGATGCAGCATTAACAAATTTAGTAACTTTATCTCTTGCTGCTTCGTATGCATCGGTAGCTTTAGCGCTGAGGTGATGTGCGCCACGATGTACGTTAGCATTATACCCTTCGTAATAGTTACGAATGGCATCAAGTACGAATAAAGGTTTTTGAGATGTGGCAGCGTTATCTAGATAAACTAAAGGTTTACCGTTAACTTCCTGGTGCAATATCGGGAAGTCTTGGCGAACTTTGTCTGCGATAGTTTTTTCCTGGGTGAAAGTCATGGGATTTTTAATTTTGGATTTTTAATTTTGGATTTTTAATTTCGGATTTCGGATTAAAGATTGATGATAAAAAACCTTACTAAACGCAGAGTAAACGGAGAATAGAAAGACACAGAGATGTAATATTATAGAGTAGTTACTCACAACTTGATTGCTTAATCAATCAATCTAAAATCTAAAATCTAAAATTTAAAATCTAAAATTGATTTACTATTTGAGTTAGATTTTTACGCAGGGAAGGAACGGGTATTTTATTAATTATCTCAGCAGCAAAGGCGTTAATTAATAAGTGACGGGCGCTATTTTCATCGATTCCTCGACTTTGCAAGTAGAAAATTTCATCATCTTCTAACTGACTAACCGTCGCACCGTGAGCGCATTTTACGTTGTCTGCGGTGATTTCTAACTGCGGTTTGGTGTCCACTTTAGCTTGAGGAGATAGCAGCAAGTTTCTATTTAACTGGGATGCGTCTGTTAATTGCGCGGGTTTGGGAACGAAGATTTTCCCGTTAAATACCCCGTGGGCTTTATCCGCTATGATGTTTTTCTGCAACTGCTTGCTGCTACTGTAGGGATAATTAAGAGCAAGGGCGCTATGAGTATCAGATAATTGATTACCAGAAATTATTGTCAAACCGTTAAGCGTTGTTTCTGTTTGCTCCCCGGCTTGTAAAATTTCTAAATTGTGTCGCGATAATTTTCCACCCAAGGCGATCGCGTTACAGGTGTAGCGACTGTTACGCCCTTGAGTTACCGCTGTTTTCCCGATATGAAAGGCTTCTACACTATCTCGTTCAACTCTGGTATGATTTACGCTGGCGTTTTCATCAACCCAGATTTCTGTAACGGCGTTATTTAAGTAAACTTCTTTATCTTGTTCTTTCCCCGTACCAGAATTGATAAATTCTTCTACTAAAGTAACTTGAGAACCTTTCTTTGCTACTACCAAACAGCGCGGTTGAGAAATTACTTGATCTCCAGCAGTAATAAATACTAAGTGTATCGGTGTTTCTACTACTACGTTATGAGATAGCCAAATTACAGCTAAATCGTTAATTCCGCTTGTATTTAGAGCCGTAAATACTTCTCTAGCTCCTTCAGCCTGTGCCAAATATTCCTTAACTAATTCCCCATCTAAATTGGGTAAGCTAGCTAAATTATTAACTACAACTCCTTCCGGTAAATCTCCTGTCGCCGATAATTCTTTTGCAAATACGCCATTTACAAATACCAAACGAGTATCGCTAATTGCTGTAAAAGCAGCGAAGTCTGGAGATACAGTTTTAGTTTCTAGACTTAAATCAAAATTACGTAAAGCTGATACATCGGTGAATCGCCATTCTTCATCTTTTTTACCAGGTAATGTTGAGTGACGCACCCAATTAGCAGCATTATCTTTTAGCTCTTGCAGCCAGCCTTCTTTTTTTACACTACTAACTTTATCTAACAATCCACTTAAATAATCATCTTTATCTTTATTTAAGAGCGCATTGGATAAACTTGGTTCCGTAGAGTTAGGAATTGGGCTGGGGGAAACTTCTATATTCATTACACACCAACCTCAACACCAGCTTCTTCTAAAATCCAATCGTAACCGCGAGATTCCAACTCTAAGGCTAATTCTTTACCACCAGATTTGATAATCTTCCCTTTTGCCATTACGTGAACGTAATCCGGCACAATATAATCAAGTAAACGCTGATAGTGGGTAATCATAATTGTGGCGTTTTCCTGATTCGCTAGCTGATTAACTCCATTCGCCACGATTTTCAGCGCGTCAATATCTAAACCAGAATCAGTTTCATCCAAAATTGCTAAATCTGGTTCCAAAAGCGCCATTTGCAAAATTTCATTGCGCTTTTTTTCACCACCAGAAAAGCCTTCATTTAAACTGCGGTTAAGAAAACTAGAGTCCATTTTTACAACTTCGAGCTTTTCCTCTACCAAATCATCGAAATCAAAAGCATCAATTTCTTCTAAACCTTGTGCTTTGCGTCGAGAATTATAAGCGACTCTTAAAAAGTCTAAATTACTGACACCAGGTATTTCTAAAGGATATTGAAAAGCTAAGAATACACCATTTCTAGCACGTTCTTCGGGTTCGAGTTCCAAAAGATTTTCTGCTTGGAAAACCACTTCACCACCAGTCACTTCATAACTAGGGTGTCCCGCCAAAACCTTGGAAAACGTGCTTTTACCAGAACCATTTGGTCCCATAATCGCATGAAGTTCACCAGCACGCACCTCAAGATTTACACCTTTGAGGATTTGGTTTCCATCAACATTTGCCGTCAAATCTTTGACTGACAGCATCACTTTGCTATTTTCGTTAATCATTTCTTTTTTACTCTCTTTTATTTGGGTACGTAGTAGCGCTGTCTTCGCATCCGTTAAACAATATTGGTATTGGATTTTAGATTTATCTCAAGCAATGAAGATTTCAGAAAAATTCTGATTCAATCCAAAATTTCAAATCCGGAGGCGCTGAAGCGCTACTACAAACTAACCAACACTTCCTTCTAACTTCAAGCTCAATAATTTATCGGCTTCTACGGCAAATTCCATTGGTAGCTGATTAAACACATCTTTACAAAAACCGCTAATCATCATCGCGATCGCATCTTCTGTGGAAATGCCTCGTTGAGAGAAGTAAAATAATTGATCTTCCCCAATCTTGGAAGTAGAAGCTTCATGTTCTACTTTTCCTTTATTATTCTGCACTTGAATATAAGGGAAAGTGTTGGCATGGGCATTATCTCCAATCAACATTGAGTCGCATTGAGAATAATTTCTTGCCCCATCAGCTTTCGGATTAATCTTCACCAAACCCCGATAGCTGTTACTGGATTTACCCGCAGAAATTCCTTTAGAAATAATTGTAGAACGAGTATTTTTACCCACGTGAACCATTTTGCTTCCGGTGTCGGCTTGCTGCATATTATTAGTCAGCGCAACCGAATAAAATTCACCCACGGAATTATCGCCGACTAAGACGCAACTCGGATACTTCCAAGTAATAGCTGAACCAGTTTCTACCTGAGTCCAAGATATTTTGGAATTTTTCCCTTTACACAAACCACGTTTGGTTACAAAGTTGTAAATACCACCTTTGCCGTTTTCATCTCCGGCGTACCAGTTTTGTACGGTAGAGTATTTAATTTCGGCATTATCCAGCGTTACCAGTTCCACAACAGCGGCGTGTAACTGATTGCTGTCGTACATTGGCGCGGTACAGCCTTCCAAATAAGACACATAGCTGTCTTCTTCGGCAACAATCAAAGTTCGTTCAAACTGTCCGGTATCACCGTTATTAATCCGAAAATAAGTAGATAATTCCATCGGGCATTTTACACCTTTAGGAATAAAGACGAAAGAACCATCGCTGAAAACCGCAGCATTCAAAGCCGCAAAGTAATTATCGGCAACGGGAACCACGCTTCCAAGATACTTCTTGATTAATTCTGGATGTTTCTGCAACGCTTCGGAAATAGAACAGAAAATAACACCTTCTTCTGCCAGCTTTTCTTTAAAAGTGGTTGCTACAGATACGCTATCGAAAATTGCATCTACAGCAACATTCGCCAAACGTTTCTGTTCCGATAAAGGAATACCCAATTTCTCAAAGGTTTCCAATAAAGTTGGATCTACTTCATCTAAACTCTGCTTCTTAGCGCTTTGCTTTGGTGCTGAATAATAAATAATATTTTGATAATCAATTTTAGGATAGCCAACGCTAGCCCAATCAGGTTCCGTCATTTTAAGCCACTGACGGTAAGCTTTAAGGCGAAACTCCAGCATAAATTCCGGCTCGTTTTTCTTCGCGCTAATTACGCGAATCACGTCCTCACTTAAACCGCGAGGTATACTATCTGTCTCAATGTCTGTAATAAAGCCATATTTGTAAGGCTGGTTGACTAAGGTTTTTGCTGTAGCACTCATCGCTAATATTCTCTTGCGTTCGCTTCGCTTGTTCTCTCTTTAAGGCTGGGAGACGGGCTATAAAATAGCTAATTCCGACCCAAACGTGACTGTGAGCCACGTGACTGTTACAATAATGATGAAGACTAAAACAACAGCCAAGTTGTTTTAATGTATCTTCATTTTACGCTAGATTAACAACAATAATGTTGTCAAAGTGAAATTTTCTTTAATATTTTTAGGACGACGATGGAAACTACCCACCAGTCCTCAACCAAACAAGATATCTTGAAATATCTGCTAAAAGAAGTTCAGGCTAATGCTTTACAGCTTTCGGAAGCCTTAAAAGTTAGTCCCCAAGCGATTCGTCGTCATCTAAAAGATTTGGAGGGTGAAGAGTTAATAAGTTATTCCTCCGAACAAATAGGGATGGGACGACCTCAACACGTTTATCGATTGAGCGACAAGGGAAAAGAGCGCCTGCGTCGAGAAATTGGGGATAGCTATGGTAAATTTACCGTTTCCTTATTAGATACTTTAACAGAAACAGTAGGACGAGACCAGGTAAGTTCGATTTTACAAAAACAATGGCAGCGTAAAGCCGAAGAATATCAGCAACATTTGGCTAAGGGTTCTCTTCAGCAAAGAGTAGCTACGCTAGTGGAATTGAGAAAAGTTGAAGGTTTTATGGCAGAATATTATCCTGTAGAAACTTCAGACCCAGAAATACAAAATAAATTTATTTTTTTAGAACATAATTGTGCGATTTCCAACGTCGCAGAATCATTCCCCAGCGTTTGCGGGCATGAATTAGAAATGTTTGCTGCCGTTTTACCCGACTGTACGGTAGAACGTACCCATTGGATAATTGATGGCGAACACAGGTGTGGTTATTTAATACAGGCGAAGAACTAGTTAGGAGTTAAAAGTTAGAAGTGAGTCGTTAGACTAAGCTCACGCCCCGGTATCGCCTTAAAATATCCGATGCCCGATGCCCGATGCCCAATTCCGAATGCCGATTATTAATATAGATATAGATTATGGAATTTCAACAGCAACCAACAACACAATTTTTATCTTCAGAAGAATCAGCAAAAGTTGATGCTGCTTTGCTTTCTTCTCCAGAGAAATTTCTAACTCGATTGACAATTTCTTCGTTAAGAGTATTGCAACAGATAGCCAAAGAAAACAATATTGCTATTGAAGGATTAACTGCACAGCAAATTATTGCTTGGTTTGAAAAAGATGGCAAAATTAGACGACAAGACGGAATTGATGCAGCGTTTTTGAAGTGGTAGCTTTTAACAGTCCACGCAGGTAAACTTTGCTTGTGTAGAAGCGGTTTCAACCGCCAAGTCAACTAAGAGCGTTTAAAATTTTTCGGATTTATGCGATCGCCTTCATTCACATACAACTGTTTAGTTAATTCTAAGAGCGATCGCACTGGTAAAGTTGTATCCTCGCTTATTTGTCCAAGGGCATCACTGATAAATTTTGCATCTTTAGCTAAACCCCATTTCTCCTGGAAATAATTTATACTTTTGCGCTTCCAAACATAATTCCAAATTAATAAATAATAAGGCATATCTGAAAACTTCAATTCTGCAACCGGAAGATAATTAACAATACTTTCTGGCTCTAAATAAATAGTTCCACCCACTGCAAACACTGATAAAGAAAAATCAATGTCTTGAGCAAAGTTAACTATATCTTCATCTAATTTGTCTATTTTACTTAGAAAAGATGTACGTACTAAAACACAATTAAAATCTATTATTTGCGTAGGTTTGCGGCTCAGCAAAGGTTGCACTCGATCAAAAGAATTCTTGACAAATGTCCTTTTCTCAAATAAATCTAAGTTTCCATCCTTGTACTGAAACTCCAAACAACCGCCAGCAGAATGGATATTCATATTTTCCAATGTTCCCTGCAAGCAAACGGGACTAACAACTGGAGAGCCAGTTTCTTGAGCGCATTGCATTAGGTTATTTAACCAATCAGTAGTGACTAAAACATCATTATTGATAAAAACAACATATTCGGTATCTACGTGTTGTAAACCGATATTACGGGCGTGATTCGGAGATACATATTTCTCTGTACGTATTAAGCGAAATCCTTTTTCTTGAGATTGTACTTCAAGATACTGTTTGACTTTAGACGGTGAGTAACCATCTACATAAATTAATTTAAAAGGAATATCTGTGTATTGATAAATACTTTCTAGTGACTTTTGCGTATAGTTAAAGCATTGATTTGGCACAACTATCAGCGTTACTTTCGGATATGGCATAGTTTTTTTATTCGATTAATATCAAATTATTTATATAATCAACAATATTCTTTATTTGCAAAAAAAGTATAAATTTAAGATGCTTACTTAGATAAAAGAACGTAAGTTAAATTTGAAATTATTGTAATAATTAAGTAGGAATATTGACAAGGATCAATTTTATGATATTGCGCGATCGTAAATTATATAAGACTTAGGCAGTGAAACAAAAAAATCAACGTTTGAGGCAATAGGGAACGCCGGATCTAGGAATAGGAAATAGGGTATTACAGCCATTTTATATATCTAAATACTTAAGTCCTGTTACAGTTATAGCTTTGTTAATTAATATTTTGTAATAATACATTTATTTATAAAGATGCGCTTAATTTAGCCCGTGCAGACGGTGAATCACCCCCGTGCGCGGGCTCGCCTCGTTGAGGGGAGTGTGAAGCCGGAGGGGCTTAGTTTTAATAGCCCCAGCTTTCTAGGCTGCGGATGAGAAGGGCGCAACCTCATACAGATTTGGTATAAGAAAAATAATTAGGGGCATTTTGACTATAGGTTGCCCCTAATAAAAAAATACTTGTATTAAACATCTCCGAAAAAGAAAAAGACCCCTCTCCGAACCTCTCCCCCCACAGGGGGAGAGGCTTTAAAACCCCCCTTCCTATGTCCTAAGAGGACACGCTCCGCGAACGTAGGGAAGGGGGCAGGGGGGGTTAGCTTGGTGTCTAAAATTAAACCATATAAATCTTTTCCGGAGATGTCTATTGATAAAGACGTTGCATTGCAACGTAGTAAGGTATATTTTGATTTGTAATGACGCTACCGCTAATAAAAATTCGGTGAAATGGCGTAATAAAAAATACTGCGATGATGCTGTTAATCTTTATTTTACGATTTCAGTTTACAACCTGTTACCAACTATGTTTTGTGAAAGCAGATAAGTATTGTTAGAAAAGGCAAGCGATCGCGGTTAATATTTTATTACCATTACCGAAGTCTTACGTTATGTAGCCGTGCGGGCAATCGTTAACCCCAATTTCCACCACCAGAGCGTCTGTTACCTCGGTCTTCTCGCGGTCTTGCTTTATTAACCTTCATTGCGCGACCCATCCATTCAGCCCCATCTAAGGCTTGAATAGCTGAACTTTCTGCGTCTTCTGATTCCATTTCGACAAAACCAAAACCTCTAGCCCTGCCAGTCTCGCGATCGGTAGGTAACTGAACGCTCTTCACACTACCGTACTCGGCAAATACCTTACTAAGGTCTTCCTGAGTAACATCGTATGATAAATTTCCAACGTATATTGACATGAGACTCTCCAGAATCCAACCGTGCAGAGGGGACATCCGGAAAGTTGATTGCGACTTTTACTTAATAACAAGAACGCAATCACCGAACGTACTTCTCCTGGATTATCCTACCACAACTTTTTTGCGCTCCTAAACCTATTCTTTTTCGTTAATTACCCAAGGTTAAAAGAACTATTAGTTTTAACTATAATTTTGATAATTTAATTTAATTTAATTTAACTTAATTTCTGGTAATAACTTTGCTTAATTTAATAAATGGTTTAAATAATGGCTTATTTGAGTTATAGGTTAGATAGTAATCGGTACTGGCTTCTAAATTAAGAGGGTGGTTATGGGGCATAATTACTCAAGCTGTAAATACAACTTAGGTTTAAAGTAATCGATTGATGATTAACAAGCGGCAATATTCCGGTTAATAGATGAAAATTTTTATTAAACATGAGTAAAGTTGTATTGACAAAAGCTAACAAATCAAACTTCTGCACTACAACGGCGATCAAAGACAGTTTTATTAACAACTTAATCGGCAACGTATCGCCATCCTTCGGGTTCATATTCGCGCTGAATTAAGACCTTCCAGTTTCCTTGAGGCACACAAATTGAACCATGTTCTTCATGAACTAGCTTTGCTTTTTCGGAAAAAACACTTAAATATAGATTGGTATCTTCTGCATACAACTGTGCATCTCCTTCAGAAATACGGTGCTTATGTCCGGTCACTTCTCCTTGGGCTAAAATCAGGTGCAGACTCTTTTTACCTTCAACTTGCTTGACGGGAAGTAAAATTACATCGCCTTGACGGTAGGGTTTCATGATTTTCCTCGCTTGGTAGTTAAATTGTATTTTGGCACAATGCTAGATATTGGCAAAAAATCGCTAACTATGAAAAATTGTAAAATATGCTTCTAAAAAATCTCTGTTTCACTTGTCCGGTAAGCATTTGCCTCGTGCGATCGTGCTGCGTTTCTATAACTTAAAACAAAAATAAATAAAAATGGTAGTCGCCAATTACGTCCAATATAAGTTAAAGATTGAACAGGACTGCCTTTGTTGAGAACCCGATTTAAACTATCTTACCTTTGGGAGGTAAATACAATTGCCTTTTACAAACAACTCGGGGTTTGAAACCCCTATTAAAAAGGGTTTTTTTATCAAGCTAGGCATTTTATATAAAAGTTATTGCCCATGATAGCAGTAGTTTAATTGACATTTTTCTCTCAATTGTCTCACTTTGACTGTTTAGCCTCGCAGCTATATTTTTCTTGAAATTTCCATGTCAACTCTCGTTATTGTCGAATCTCCGACCAAAGCTAAAACTATTCGTAACTACTTACCATCAGATTATCGAGTAGAAGCTTCGATGGGTCATGTCCGTGATTTACCACAGTCCGCTAGTGAAATTCCCGCCGCTGTTAAAGGAGAAGAATGGGCGAAGTTGGGAGTAAATGTAGAATCAAATTTTGAACCGCTATATGTAGTTCCCAAAACCAAAAAGCAGGTTGTTACCCAGCTTAAACAAGCGCTTAAGGAAGCAACCGAATTGATTTTGGCGACTGACGAAGATCGCGAAGGCGAAAGTATCAGCTGGCATTTATTCCAACTGTTAAAACCGAAAGTTCCTACAAAGCGCATGGTATTTCACGAGATTACCTCTGAAGCAATTAAAAAAGCGCTGAAAAATACCCGCGATGTAGATGAACAAGTGGTTCGCGCCCAAGAAACGCGAAGAATTTTAGACCGATTGGTAGGTTATACTCTTTCGCCTTTATTGTGGAAGAAAATCGCTTGGGGTTTGTCTGCCGGAAGAGTACAGTCTGTAGCCGTGCGATTGTTAGTGCAGCGAGAACGGGAACGTCGTGCTTTTAATCAAGGTTCCTATTGGGATTTAAAAGCGATTTTGAATCCTGCATCTAATAAGGAGCAATCATTTAGTTCCGTATTAGTAACCTTGGGAGGAACCAAGCTAGCAACTGGTAGCGATTTCGATGCCGCAACCGGACAAATTACCGCAGGTCGTAAGGTTGTACTGCTTAACGAAGAAGAAGCCGAAGCTCTTAAAGCACGCATAGTTGACAAAACTTGGGAGGTTGCCAACCTTGAGGAACGTCCGGTAACGCGCAAACCAGCACCCCCTTTTACCACTTCGACTTTGCAACAGGAATCCAACCGTAAATTACGGCTTTCTGCACGCGATACGATGCGGGTTGCTCAAAATCTTTACGAGCAGGGGTATATTACCTATATGCGTACCGACTCGGTGTATTTGTCGGAACAAGCGCTAACTGCTTCCAGAGAATGCGTTGAAAAACTTTACGGCAAAGAATTTTTGTCGCCACAACCGAGGAAATACACGACAAAATCTAAGAGCGCTCAAGAAGCACACGAAGCAATTCGTCCTGCTGGAAGCAGTTTCCGCACTCCTCAAGAAACTGGGTTGAGCGGTAGGGAACTGCAATTGTACGATTTGATTTGGAAACGTACTGTTGCTTCTCAGATGGCAGATGCCAGACAAACCCAAATCACTATGCATTTGCAGGTTGAAGATGCAGGTTTTCGTTCTTCTGGTAAGCGAATTGATTTTCCTGGATTTTTACGCGCTTATGTAGAAGGTTCCGACGATCCAGAAGCAGCGCTTGAAGATAAGGAAGTAATTTTACCCAACCTGAAAGTTGGCGATAATCCAAATTGCCAACAACTTGAAACTGTAGGTCACGAAACTCAACCGCCAGCCAGGTACACTGAAGCTACTTTGGTCAAAACTTTAGAAAGTGAAGGAATCGGTCGTCCCAGTACCTATGCCAGTATTATCGGTACCATTATCGATAAAGGCTACGCGCAGTTAACTGGTAATGCCTTAATTCCTACATTTACAGCTTTCGCTGTTACCAACTTACTAGAAACTCACTTCTCCGAAATCATCGACCCCAGCTTTACTTCTAAAATGGAGCAAACCCTTGATGATATTTCCAGAGGCGAAGCTGAATGGCTACCTTACCTGCAAAAATTCTATTTAGGGGAACAAGGTTTAGATACCTTGGTTAAGCAACGAGAAAGCCAAATTGATATCAATACATCCAGAACGGTAGATTTAAATATCCCAAATGTCAAAATTCGGATTGGTAAATTTGGCGCTTATTTAGAAGCCGAAAATGGCGATGATATAGTTACAGCTTCTATCCCCAGAGACTTGACTCCAGCCGATCTTGACCCGGCAAAAGTCGAAAAGCTACTCAAACAAAAAACTGAAGGCCCCGATCAAGTCGGTATTCATCCAGAAACCGCACAGCCGATTTTCATGTTGATTGGCCCTTATGGCCCCTACGTACAGCTAGGCGAAAAATCCGAAGAAAATCCCAAACCAAAACAAGCGTCACTACCCAAAAAAGTAGATCCAGAAAACGTAACGGTAGAAATGGCCGTTGGTTTATTGGCGCTTCCCAGAAAATTAGGAGAACATCCAGAAACTGGTGCTAGCATCCAAGCAAATCTGGGACGTTTCGGACCTTACGTAGTTCATAATGCTAAAGACGCTAAAGACTACCGTTCCTTAAAAGCAGGTGATGATGTACTCACCATCACTTTTGCAAGAGCATTAGAATTATTGTCCGAACCTAAAAAAGGACGGGGTAGTAGAAGTAAATCGAAAAAGCCATTACGGGAATTGGGTTCTCATCCAGATACTGAAGAACCAATAAATGTCTATGAAGGACCTTATGGAGTTTATATCAAGCATGGTAAAACCAATGTTGGCATTCCAGAAGGTGAAACTGTTGAAAGCATCACTTTAGAGAAAGCATTGGAATTATTAGCCAGTAAAGCACCCAAAGGTAAATCAACTCGTAAAACAACTAAGGCCAAAACTTCAGGTACTAAAAAATCTACTACTACTAAAGCTAAAACGAATAGTAAGACCACTAGTACTAAGTCTAAAAAGAAAACGGAAACAAGTTAACCTGCGAACTGCTGACATTACCATGCAATAGTCCAGATACTTTAATACTTCTGGACTATTGATTTTTAATTGATTGTGAACTATTCGCCTACTTATCGCTAACATAAAATACTTCTTAAGAAAATCGGTACCGACCTACCCGTGGCGAATGTGATAACCTAAAATAATAAAGGGAGAAATCGCGGTTATTGGTAATCACTTGCTCCCCGGCAAAGGGAAGTTAGGATTAACCCATTTATCAACCGTCGGTACTGGAAAGCAGGTTTATTTTCTCCGTAGTCGATAGTTGACTTTGAGTTAGTATCTCAGGAGCGTTCAGTTAAATGGATTATATCGAAAAGGTACTCGAAAAGCTTAAGGAATTAGCACGCGAGCTGATTGATGCCCTTTTAGGGCCAGAAGCTGAGCCAGAAGCAGAATTAATTCCAATTCCTGTAGATGGGCGTTCTCGTCGTGGTAGATAGCTCAAATGCTGGGGAAGGCTCTGAACCTTCTTTAAGCATTTTAGTGCTGCACGGACCGAATCTTAATTTGTTGGGACAAAGAGAGCCAGAAGTTTATGGTTCACTCAGTTTGGATGACATTAACCGTCTGTTAGTAGAGGAAGGACGTTCTTTGTCAGCTCGGATATCTGCCGTGCAGTCTAATCATGAAGGCGTTTTAGTGGATGCTATTCATGATGCAATATTTAAGCATCAGGGTATTATTATTAATGCTGGAGCTTACACCCATACGAGTGTAGCACTGCGAGATGCGATCGCCGGAGTGAATCTACCTACGATAGAAGTACATTTGAGCAATATATATCGTAGGGAAGAATTTAGACATCATTCATATATTGCACCAGTAGCGATCGGTCAGATTAGCGGCTTTGGCGCGAAAAGCTACCTTCTAGGATTGCAAGCTTTAGTGTATCACCTCAGAAAATCTTAAATTTATACAAATAGGTTTTAAGAAGGGAATAGGGAATAGACAATAGACAACAGTGAGTCGAAAGAATATTAATAAATAATATTAACCACAAGCATTATTTCTCATATAACATCGGTATCTGGCAGATTTGACACTCCCCTGGCTGAAGCCGAGGGGATTCTTCTTTCTATGAGCCAACTTGCTCTAGCAGGATTTCTCCAACTAAAGTAGAGGTCGATTCTCCAGAAGCGTTGAAAAGGCATCTTCTTTTGCAAAGGTTCCGATATGCCCTACCGTACCTATTCCTTGATTTAAAATATTTATAGCAGCATTTTCATCGCGGTCTAATCTACAACCACATTGACAAACATGGGTACGAGTAGACAAAGATTTCTTGACGATTAGACCACAACTAGAACAATTTTGACTTGTATATTGCGGATTAACGGCAATAGTTATTCTTTTAAATACTTTACCAAAATATTCTAACCAAACTCTGAATTGATACCATCCAGCGTCATTAATTGACTTAGCCAAGCAGTGATTTTTAACCATGTTCTTTATCCTCAAATCTTCGTAGACGACAACATCGTTAGACGTGATTACGCACCTTGCCAATTTCACGGCATGGTCTTTACGCTGTCTACTTATTTTGAGGTGAACTTTACCCAATGTGACTCTAGATTTTCTTCTATTACTAGAACCTTTTACTTTACGAGAAACAAGTCTTTGCTTGCGCTTTAGCTTTTTCTCTCCTATACGGTAAAATCTTGGATTCTCTACCTTATTTCCGAGAGAATCAGTGTAAAAAGTTTCTAGTCCAACATCTAACCCAACTGTTTGGTGTGTGGGAGTTACTTCTACAAGTCGATCAACATTAATAGCAAGTTGGCAGTAGTAGCCATCTGCTCTTTTAACTAAACGTACTCGTTTAATTTGGTCAGGTTGATAGAAATTTAAATCCCTTGTTCCCATTAACTTCAATCGACCAATCCCATTTTTATCAGTCATGGTGATTGATTTACGGGTTGGCGCAAGTTTCCATCCTGTAGTTTTGTATTCTACTGAACGGTTGTTTTTTTGAAAAGCTGGATATCCTTTTAATCCTGATACTTTCTTTTTGCAGTTGTCATAGAAACGACTAATTGCACTCCACGCTCGTTCCGCCGCAGATTGCCGAGCCATTGAATTGAGTTTGTTGGCAAAGCTAAATTCGTTCGCTAATACAGCGCTATATTTATTGAGGTCATATTTCGATACTTTTTGGTTCTCCATCCAGAACCTTAAACACTTGTTCCGAATGAACTGCGTAGTACGAATAGCTTCATCAATAGCGCTGCACTGAACTGGTTTAGCTTTAACTTTAAACTCAAGTATTATCATAATCTTATGCTAGCATACTCAGCTTAAGGTAGCTAGAGAATATGATATATTTAGGTAGGATAAATCCTACTAACAGCTTTCATCTCCGGCTCTGTTGCACACGGAGTTTTCAGCATTTTCCTTATAAGACTAATAATATTAGTTTTTAGCGGATATTATCCTTCTACAGCAGAATTTATCAAAAAAAGTCAGTCTTATCCAGAATTAGGGTTTGTGCAATTGGTAGTTATAAGAGATAAGAGATATTAAATATTTAACTCGATCTTTATTCACTGTATGCGCTATTCACTTACAAGTAGAATTCAGGGTACTTTAATCGGAGGTTTGCTCGGACAAAGTTTAGCCACTACAGAACACGAAGAACCATTATATTCCACGGCAGCAGTACAAGGTATCAAAATGCTGATTGCACAAGGTGGATTTGATTTAAACGAATGGAATAAATTTCAATCCTCAGATGCGAATTCCGAACTTCCACCGGACTTGATGTTATTGAATTCTATTTCAACAGCTTTGCCTGTAGCCTTATTTTTTCACGAAAACCATTTAAAACTACGCGAAAACTTACTTTTAACAATAAGAAGTCATAATCCCTTGCTTCGAGACGCAGTACTAACTGTATGTTATCTCGTCGCTCAATCGTTAAATGAAAAAATTAATCCCAATACACTGGCTTCAGAAATTACTTACTTTATCGGCGAAACTACAAGTGGTATACCAAAAAAACTGCAACAAGTCAATAACTTAATAGCTAATAATGTTGGATATTCTGAATTACAAAATTGCTTGGATAAAGAAAATAGTATAAGTAATATTATCGCCTCCGCTTTTTATTGCTTTGTAAATACAAAGGAAGATTTTCGCCTCACTTGCTTGCAAGCTATCAAAAATCAACATAACTCAAGGGTTTGCGGCGCGATCGCCGGTGCAATTTCCGGAGCTTATAACAGCATGGCTGGTATACCTATAACTTGGCACTTAGAGTTAGATGAGGCAAAATTAGCACAATGGGGACTAACTAGCTTTTCCCAAATGGTAAAATTAGCTGATGCAGTTGTAGCTGTTTGGTCGGGAGCATATTGGGTGATACCACAATCTATAGAAGTAGAGGAGATAGATCGAGATTTAATATCCCCATTGGAGGCAATTGCAGCTCCGTATATCATTCGTTTGCGTTAATTATATTTACAGTTGTTCAACTCAGTGTCCACCCCCTGTACTTTTAGCGTCGTTAAGATAATTATACTTTTTTGACCAAAAAACTATACTTAATACGGAGTAAACACAGGATTTAGATTAAATGGTAACTATGATGGCAGCTTTGAAGCTTGGAACTTCTGTTCAGAATTATCTGGTATTCAACTATTCTTATAGGCAACTGCGGTCATAGGTAATGAAAACGCAGCCATTTTTTAAGTCCTTAACTCAAGAAGTCGCTCACTGGGGAAGACGATACAAAGTGCTACGTCGCTGGTATTTGTCTAAAACAGGTGAGACAAATCGGTATAAAAAACCCTTCACCTCCAGTTCAATGGTAAAGTCGGCTAAAGGAAAATGTGGTATTTACGCAGCTTTTTGGGGCTTGATTCCTCAGCATTCTTTGGTTGTGTTTGCGATTGCTTTGATTACCATGACAGGAGTGATGGGACATAAGTTATACAACCAACCGCAATTGCAAGAGGGAACAACAGCCCGCGAGACGATTGTTGCGCCATATACTGCTCAAGTAGAAGATAAACAAAAAACAGAATTACTTCGCGAAGCCGCTAGAGACAATTCTCGGCAATGGCTAATGGTGGATAAGCGAGTTAATGAAGCAGTTGAACAGAATTTACAGCAATTGTTACAGCAAGGAAACGAAGTTCGCAAAACTGCCGGTAATTTTCCGTTTTTTGATATTGAGGTATTAGATCCTTCTACACAAAATTATTTACGTTCCGCTTCCGAAGAAGAATGGAATCAATTAAAGATTTCCTTACAAGACGGCAATCAAAATGTTGCTAGAAACCAAAAACCAAAACCTATAGTTGTCGCTAATACAACTGATACCAGCCTTCGAGATACTCCTGGTATTGATACAATTACTCAAAATCCTAACTTCAAACAGGCGTTAAATCAATTACAGCTATATCGTGCTGAAACTTCCCTAACAAATTTGCGATCGCTAATTAAGCAAATAGAATCGAAACGAGAACTATATGCTCAAGCTAAAGCAAAGCTCGCAGAATTTAACAAGCAGAAGCCAGCAGGAATAATATACGACGACACTACCATACTAGATTTGGGCGATGAAGCATGGTCAAAAATTCAAATGGGTATAGTACAAAGTGCCCAATTAATTTTAGCCCAAGGCATTCATCCAGGACTACCTTCTGAGAATTTAGAATACGTAATTAATCTGCATTTACAGAAATCGGAATCATTAGTACCCTCATACGGTAAATCTTGGGCAACCAAATTATTAGTCAGCGTTTTACAACCGAATCTAAGCAAAGACGAACAACAAACAGAACTACAAGCTTCAGAAGCAGCAGCCAAAGTACAGCCGGTAATGGTGACGGTTAAAAAAGGCGAATTAATTGTCAGGAAAGGGCAAGATATTACACCTTGGAATTTAGCAGTATTAGAAAATTATCATTTAATTCGTCGAGAAATTAATTGGCTGGGTTTAAGCATCCTGGGAAGCATTGTTGCAGCAGCCATTGGCATTTATGCCTTGGTAGAAAAGCGTTTAAAAATGGGATTGCGTCAAAGCGATAGATTGTTAGTATTATTGCTGGCTTTATCGTGTCCATCATTACTAGTGTTTGGCATTCCATTTACAACTTGGAGTGCAATAGGCTTGCTTTTAGGCAGTTTCTACGGTCCTACTTTAGGGGTAACAGTTACTGGTTTGCTGACTACATTATTATTATCCATGAGCCTAGATGTAGGTAAAACAGCGATTATAGCTGGTGCCGCCGGAGGAATTCTCGGTAGTTGCATGGCACAACGACTGCGTTCTCGTGAAGAATTGGCTGTATTAGGATTTGGAATTTCTTTGACTGAAGGTGGTGTTTATTTATTATTAAAGGTATTATTAGGCACTGCATTCACTTCGACTTCTTACCTTGTGTTTCAAGAAGCAGGATTATTAGCTTTATCGGGTTTGGGTTGGAGTATCGTTGCTTTAGGATTAAGTCCTTATCTAGAAAAACTCTTTGACTTAGTGACTCCCATACGATTGGCAGAACTCGCTTCTCCTAATCGTCCTCTACTAAAACGCCTTGCAACAGAAGCTCCTGGAACATTTCAGCATACTTTGTTTGTCGCTACCCTTGCTGAAGCTGCTGCCAAAGAACTTAAATGCAACGTAGAATTAGTTAGAGCAGGGACATTGTACCATGATGTTGGCAAAATGCACGACCCAATGGGATTTATCGAAAATCAGATGGGTGGCCCTAACAAACATGATACAGAAATAAATGACCCTTGGATAAGTGCCGATATTATTAAAAAGCACGTCAGCGCCGGGTTAGCTATGGCAAGGAAGCATAGTTTACCCACAGCAATACAGGCGTTTATTCCAGAGCATCAAGGAACAATGCAAATTGCTTACTTCTACCATCAAGCTCAACAAATAGCTAAGGACGATCCAACATTACAGATCAAAGATGAGGACTTTCGTTATGATGGGCCAGCTCCCCAATCACGGGAAACAGGAATTGTCATGTTAGCTGATTCCTGTGAAGCCGCATTGCGATCGCTTCGAGATGCCACGCCAGAAAAAGCCTTGAATATGGTTAACAATATTTTACGGGCAAGATGGAAAGATAATCAACTCTTGGATTCGGGCTTAACACGTCAAGAAATGTCAAAAATCGCCGAAATCTTCGTTACAGTCTGGCAGCAATTCCATCACAAGCGAATTGCTTATCCTAAGTTACAAGCTAAGAAATAGGGAATTGTAGAGACGCGATATATCGCGTCTCTACACGATTTGTGCGATGTAGGGTGTGTTGTCGCGCAGCGCAACCCATCATCGAAAAAGAATTAGAAATCACGTTATCGCAGCTTGAAAAAACTCTAAAAATTCCCGTTTATGCTGAAATTATGCCTTCTGAAGACTATTACTCACGATTTAATTCCTTCGGATATTTGGTTTAATAATTTACTTGAAGAGTGGAAGCAAAATTATTTTGTGACTTTTGAAAGTTTACCCAATGATTACTTAGAATACGAACGTTTAGATAAACGTAGGTACAGGAAATGATTAGTTAAAAGTTAAAAAGATAGTGGGAGTGTTTCGCTTCGTAGGAATCTTGGTTTCTAGTGCTTTACCCGATTATTTTTGAAGGTATTATTTTAGTCCTATTTATCTTAAGTAGGTGGGTGTAAATAAACATAACTGTACTTTGTCATTGCGAGGAGGCACGACGAAGCAATCGCAAGGATTTCGGGTCTTTTACATTCCGTTACATAGTTAGTTTTATTTCCGCCAACTTACTTACATCTTACACAATTCTCAACACCGCCTTGGAATAAATTCCCAGGCTCACAAACAAAGTCGTCTAAAGACGACTTTGATCGGCTTTTAGTGCATTTTAACGTACTTTGTATTATCGCCTTGAAATCAATTTCAAGGCGATAATTTAGGCTTAGTGACAATGGTGCAAGATATTAGCAGGACTTACGCACTCAGAGATATAAAATGGCTGTGATACCTTATTTACCGTTCCCCGTTCCCTGTTCCCTGTTCCCTATTGCCTAAAACGTTGATTTACTGTTTCACTGCGTAAGTCCTAATTAGATTCATAGGACTTTTGCTATTAGCTCGGAGTTTGCAACAAGACAGTGAGTCTGTGAGAAAACCCGTTATATTGATTAATAGTACTTTGCCACTAACTACCAAAACATCGATTCAGTAAGCTTTTCTCCACCTGCTTTCATTCCTAACCAGGAGTGAATTGCAGCAAATAAAACTACTAATGGTACTGAGGAAAAGTGAACAATTCGCAGCGCTTGCCAACTACCAAATGCGCTGACAATCCAGGGAAATTGAGCGGGTTTATACATTCCTATTCCGGTAAATAAAGCTAATAATAAAATCGGAATAATGCTTGTATATGCTATGCGATGCCAAGCATAAACCAAACGTTTGGAATTTTTGGTTTTCTGTAAGGCTTTTAAATCTTTGCTGCTGACAAACCGATGTTGCCATCTGCGGCTAATCAGTACGTAAATTCCATACCATAAAAGGTTCAGCGAAAATAGCCACATTGCAGCAAAATGCCAGTGTCTACCTCCAGCAAGCCAACCTCCTAATGTAAATATTGGGGGAATATGCAAACCCCCACGCCCACCAAAAACTGGATTAGCATTATAAATTTGTAGTCCGCTAGTAAGCATAACGAACAGACTTACTATGTTAATCCAATGAAAAATCTTAGCTGGTATTGCTTGAGTTGGATTCCTTTTTGAAGCATTATTCGTGGAAACCATATTCACGAGGCAGTTACTTATATCTAATATGTTTAAGATATCAGATTACGTGACTGTTTTTTATTTTACAAACAAAGCGAGTTGGATATCCGCTAAAAAGTAAATTGGCATTTTGCAACAACCTATACTTAACATCAAAGTTTGTAGCTAATGATTGTTTTAGAATTAGTTTAACTTGTTCTTTCACCAAGCAAATTTACTCTTTTCGCTCGTCTAAGTAAGTCGGTGTAGCCAAATCGTAATTAGGAGAAGGGAGTAGGAGCAAGGCTGTGGAGCCAAAAATTATTCCATAACATAGTTGAGTTTCTTTGTGCCGACTTACTTAAAGCAAATACTAGAGCAACTAACAATACACTTGTATTCACAAAAACTTGAATTAGACTAATTTTAAAACAAACAGTTACTAACCCTTTTCTTGGTTGACCAAATGCATTTCTTTTGCTTTAAATCTCCGAATATCTACTGTTTTGTTCTCAGTATCTTTTGCATCACGGTTTTGAGTCAAATAATTTTCTTTAAGTAATCGTATGTAAGTGCGATAGGGTATGTAATCAATAGGATCGTATCCATGAAAACGTAGTATTAAAACACAAGCCCACGAATATTTCCTGGCTAGAATTGCTTTAACAACTTCTTCAACTTGTTTCTTATTCATTGCCTTAATTTGTGCTAACACCTGATATAAAATACTTTTTGAGCCAAAGGGAACACTTTTAAAATAAATCTGACTATTACAAAGTTTATATTTTTATTGCAATATTAATCCGTTCTTTTTTATAATCTTTATACAAAATTCATAATAACTATGCTGTTTTAGATTAAAAAAGTAACAATCAATTTTCTAAATGCTGTCATCTAGCTAAAGAATTAGATTTATCGCAGTCATAGAGTTATTTCTGAATATTAAAAAAATATTTAATACAGCAAAGAAAATATGCATTAAATTTTATACATAGCTGTTTTGTTTTATGTACGAGAATTTATATCAATGTCTAATTTGATTATTAATTGAATTTAGGCTAAATTCATAGTAATTTTAGCTACTTTATAGTTTTTAAGCTACTTTTCCTAGAATAAAGATGCTGTAAATACTCTTTTTCGTCAATTATAGTAAATAAGTTTGTCGGTTAAGCAATCAATATTATCCATATATTCTCTTAACTATTTATAGGTCATAATACTAAAAGCGATCTGGGGGGGCTAAACCCCTCATGATGTTATGTTTTGTTATTTGATGGTTACAAAATAATTGTTACCTGCAAATCGCCATATTGTTCAACATCACTGTAAATAATAATTTTGTAAAATTTTTACTAATTAAACTGTAATTTCACGGAAATGAAATAGCAATTATTGCTTTACCTCATTACTTTTTAACAATGATTCTCTGAAGATATTCGGACTTACGTAAGCCCTCCAAATGAGCGGCGGGTTGGATCGGAAATGTCTGGAACACTATATTTTACGTTATTTATGCGTAAGTCTTAGATATATAACTATAAAAATATTCTTTACCTAATTCTTGTGTGTTAAAAAAGCTTGCACGTTTTTACTCAAATGTATAAGAAGATGCATTCAGCCATAGTTAAAAATACAGCTATAATTTTTGACTTTTTGAATAATATAATATTGCTATGTAAATAGAAAATTTTCATCCTAGTAGAAAATAGGTATTTACAGTCTATTAAACTACGTATAGCTATGTGTCTAATAATGCTATGAGTATTGATGAATTGATGCAACTATTAGAATCTTATTTTTAAAGTAGTTTAGATTCTTTGTAAAAAGAAATATTGCGCTGTGGTTCTGGTAGCGGTATATCTGTGAATTTATCAAATACAGTTACTGCTAATATTAATAACGATGATGCAGATAACGGTAGCTTTTTTACTCCAGGAACTCAGCTTCCCGCTAATAATTTCTGTCCCAACCAAGATAATTCGACGGGTGCAGTGATTGGGAATCTCGGTACTATCAACCACACCCTTGGTAATAATTTTGGTTTTATTCGGTTTAGAGTGAAAATTGATTGATGCTTGATTACTTATAAATAGACATCTCCGGAAAACATTATATAGTTTTAAATTTACACTTTGACCTAACCCCCTGTCCCCCTTCCCTACGAGGGAAGGGGGGTTTTAAAGCCTCTCTCCTAGTAGGAGAGAGGTTTGGAGAGAGGTATAGGTATTTTTCATTTCCGGAGATGTCTAATGTAGAGACGGCGTACACAGTGCAACGTCTTTTTTTCTAATTACGGGATTTCAACCTAATTATTTCGATGGATTTTGGGAAAAATAAATTTGTTCGTTTAGTATCTACTTTGACTAGATTACCGTGCAAATTTTATCAAAAGCATCTCGAATTTGGAAAAATATTTTTAGTGAATTAGTCAGCGAGCAAGTCGATCGCACTACTAGTTTACAAAAATGTAATGTTCCCAGTTTTTTTATCCACAGATATTTATATTATTTATTTTTACTAATTTTTCCTCTAACCGCTTGTCAGCAAGCAAAGTCTAACAACAAATTATTAAAGCCACTTGAGCAAGATTCATCAGTACAGGTTTACTTCAATCATTCTCAAAGTTCTGAATATCAAGAACCTTATCGTGAGAAAATCCGTAAGGGAGATAATTTAGAAGAAATAATTATTAACGCAATTTCTCAAGCCGAATTTACGATAGATATTGCAGTACAAGAATTGCGTTTACCTTTAGTTGCAGAAGCATTAGCTAAAAAACATCGAGCGGGAATTAAAGTTAGAATCATTCTTGAAAATAACTATAGTCGTGCTTGGAGCGATTTAACACCACAAGAATTAAACAAGTTAAATGACAGAGAAATCAAGCGATATCAAGAATTTACAAAATTTGTTGATATTAACGAAGACGGTAAACTTTCCGAAGAAGAAATAAATTCACGAGATGCTTTAAAAATAATTCAAAATTCCAAAATATCTTTAATTGATGATACCGCAGACGGTTCAAAAGGTAGCGGTTTGATGCATCATAAATTTCTTGTTATAGATAATCGCTTTGTAATTGTAACTTCGGCTAATTTTACCTTATCGGGAATTCACGGCGATTATAGTAATTACGATAGTTTAGGCAACGTTAATAATTTAATCAAAATCGATAGTGTTGAATTAGCCGATATTTTTACAACAGAATTTAACATCATGTGGGGTGATGGAGTTGGAGGTAAATTTGATAGTAAATTCGGCTTGCAAAAACCCCAACGAGATTTCCAGGAAGTTTCTTTTGGAAATAACAAAGTTACCGTTGCTTTTTCTCCTACTTCTCCGACAAAACTTTGGATTGAAAGCAGTAATGGGTTAATTGGTAAAACATTAAAATCGGCAGCTAATTCTATTGATTCGGC
Organism: Calothrix sp. CCY 0018; assembly: GCF_963920925.1. Classification (NCBI taxonomy): domain Bacteria; kingdom Bacillati; phylum Cyanobacteriota; class Cyanophyceae; order Nostocales; family Calotrichaceae; genus Calothrix; species Calothrix sp. CCY 0018. The sequence continues at coordinate 111,260 of NZ_CAWUDI010000025.1, forward strand.
ATTATTTGTATTTTCAGCCCAGCGTTTGAGCAATATTCTCGAAACACGTCACGAAGAAAACGTGAAAATTAGAACTTTATTAGAACCAGATTTTGCTTACCGTTTCTACAGCGAAGGTTTGGATATGACGGGTATGGCTTTGAGCAATAATTGTAAATACGAACTCAATAATCAACCTTGGCGAAATCCAATTAACACTACAGGCATACCTTTATTAACTAGCGGTGATTTATTGCATCATAAATACGCCGTCATCGATCAAAAGACAGTTATTGCAGGTTCACATAATTGGACGGAAGCAGCAAATATAGGAAACGATGAAACTGTTTTAGTAATTGAAAATCCCAAAGTAGCCGCTCATTATGCGAGGGAATTTGAAAGACTTTATGTAAATGCTGAATTTGATATACCTGGAAGAATTGAGAAGAAATTTAAGCAGGAAGAAAAAGAATGTGGGGAAATAAAAGCGCCTTCTACTTTTGCAGAAAAAGTAATTATTAATGTAAATACAGCTACGGTGGAAGAATTGGTAACGCTTCCTGGGGTTGGTAAGAAGTTAGCGGAGCGGATTGTTATAGCGCGTGGAGAGAAGCGTTTTGATTCTTTGCAGGATTTGGAGAGAGTGAAGGGGATTGGGGGTAAGATGCGGGTGAAGTTGGAGGAGAGGGTGAGTTTTTGAAACGCAGAGGAGTGCGGAGGTTAACGCGGAGGCTCGCGGAGGTTTTTTATTTATATGTTGAATGTTTTTCACATCTTGCGCCGTTCTCAATTTATCAATAAAGCTCTCATAATCGCCTTGGAATAAATTCCCAGGCTAATAGGCAAAGTCAGATAAATCAGACTGGGAAAGGGTTTTAGTACGTTTTAACGTACTTTGTTTATCAGCCTTGAAATTCATTTCAAGGTGGGAAGTGGCGCTTAATGACAATAATGCAAGATTTCAGATACCTTGAACTTTCAACCGCACCGCTTGACGAATATAATTCCAATTTTGCTCGGTTAACGGTGTTGCAATTCCAGAATTTAAGCCATCTAGTAATAAAGTCTCCAAACGTTGCACTGTGTTAAGTTTTTGGTCTTGACTCATGTCCAGAAAACCCCGCGATATTAAACCCGGATACTGCTACCACATTACCACTCGCTGTAATAATCGTGAATTCAAATTAACCCGTCATGAATGTCGTCAACCTACCGCCTTGGAATCAATTCCAAGGCTAATAAACAAAGTCTGATAAATCAGACTGGGAGAGGGTTATGTCCTACGGACACGCTGCGCTAACAGTACGTTTTAACGTACTTCGTTTATGAGCCTGGAAATTTATTTCAAGGCGGAAAAGTAGGCAAAACGCTAGAATGGTGCATTCCGGTTGCCAACCCCAAAGCTGCTGGAATGCAACAAGGTTTGTTCTACGATTTTTCAAATTACGGCACTCACGATAGATTGACGAATAATGGTATTACTCAATGGCATCCAGCTTTTTTATCATTGGGTAAATCCCTGGAAGAATGTGCAGCGAGGTATCGGGGATTTTGCAAAAAGTACAAGCCAAAACCCAAACCAGAAAAATCCTATCACTGGGGAAGTAAGTTGCTGCCAAAAGTAGCGAAGGGTAAGAGGAAGAATAAAACATCACCAGGACAAATGCGGCTTCCTTGGGACGATTGGGAAGTTGTAGATAGCGAAGTGAGCCAGGTAGCGGAAAAATTTGTGATGGCTAATTGTTATGACCCCAAAATTGCGGCTCAGTTTTTCGATGATGCTTGAGCAATTGAGTCACAAGTTTAATAATTTTGACTTTTGACCTTTAACCTTTGACCTTCTGGCGGTGCCAGATATCGGATTCTTGAAAAGCCTATGAACTCGTAGAAATTTCTTTAGAAATAAATCTTTATAAAGAACTGAGACGCTTATATGTTACAGTTTACAAATCGCAGCGCGAGAAAAGAGAGTAACCCTCCGCTCTTTATCCGCTCCTACAAGAGAGGATACTAAACCTTTATGAGCCTCTAAAACCCGAGGTAGCCCACCTCTCACCTCTGGGCTTAACGGGTCATCTCGAACTGTCTTTATGTAGTCTCGCCACTCCACAAAACCGTCATATCTGTTTTCGTCATTATACCACCCTACTGCGCTCGCGAAGCGCAAAGGATTTTTAGTATCCGAGTCATTCCAATCTTTTAGATTAACACCCAATCTATTTCCTGTCTTAACCCAAATTTCCTTTTGCACGCTGAAACCAAAATTTCTATTGGAATTATTTACCCATAAGTTATCCATTTTTTTCAGTTCCGAGCAGGAGAATTTCTCAATTTGTGGGATATCGAGATATCTTTCTTCTTCTCTATTAGCAATAAAGAGCATCAGTCTATCAGTTGTTAAATCGGCGACTCCCCAATCTTTTGATTTCAAAGAGTTTTCTAGTCTGGTATAAAAGTGTTCTTTGAGAGAATTCCAAACCTCTTGATCGCGATTTGGCTGTAACTCAAGTAATCCTCGATGAACTGATTCAATATCTTCTGTTGTCAGAATTTTATCCTTTTCAAAAGGGTTTGTTTCCTCACGATGATTTTTGAGAGTTTTATATGCTTCTGTATAAGCGTTTATTGCTCGTTGTTTTGATTTTTCTGCTAGTAATTTTCCTTGATTACCTTTCACCAATACTTTGATTTGTAATCCCAGAGAAGTAGTATTATTTCCTTGTTTGTTTAAATATTCCAGACTTTCCTTAATCTTTGCTTTGGCTAATTTTTGATATTCAAGATTTTTATCTTTTTGTTCCTTTGTTTCGCCTTGTTCTTTTACAAGGCTTTGATAAGCTTGGGACATAGAAGCAAATAACATTGCTTGTTTGAGGTGATGTTCATCTACTCTAAAGGATAAACCAGCTTGTCTTAAAGCTTCATCTGACTCGGCTGTAAGATTTTCATTGCGTAACTCTCCGGCTAGTTTAGATAGTTCTTGGACAGTTTCAACATCTTTCTGTGCCGAAGCAAGCTGTTTTTCTAACCTTTGTGCTTCTTCCTTTGCTACTTTTGCTTGTTGCTCAGCATCATTAGCAATTTTTTTTGCTTGTTTAGCGTTAAGTTGCTCAGCTTCAGCTTGTTTTTGAGCTACTTTTGCTTGTTGCTCAGCATCATCAGCATTTTTTTGTGCTTGTTGAGCTTTACGTTGTTCAACTCCAGCTTGTTCTTTAGCTTCTATGACTTTTTTATTAGCATCATTAGCAGATTTTTGTGCATTTTGAGCTTTTTCTGTTGCTGCTATAGCTTTCTGATTAGCATCATTCGCTTTTTTTTGTTCTGCCTTAGCAATTGTTTGTAATTTTTGAGTTTGCTGTTGAAAAGCTAAAACTTTCTTCCCTTCTTCTTTAGCTTTGGTATTAGCATCTTCAAACTTTTTATTTGCTTCTTCGGCTTTTGTATTAGCATCTTTAAACATTTCTTGCGCTTGAAATGCTTTACTTCCTTCCCTTGCTCCAAATACCCCTAAACTAACTGCTCCCAATACAGCTAAAACTAACACAACAGTCCCATTCCGAATCCGTCGTTTAGCTTTTTTATTCGCTTCACTCAATACCAGATTTCTCTGCTCTACTGCTTCCCTATCCTTCCTCTCCCTTTCTAATTCCGCTTCTTTATTCCTAACAGCTATTTCCTTCTCTCTACTAGCTGCTAAAAACTGTTTATCTTGATAACTTAAATCCTTATCCTTTGCCCATTTATCTGCACTTTCTAAAGCCTTTCCCTGTAAAAGTCGAGATTCATCGCTATAACCAGAAGCAATCCAAGCACGAAAAGCTTCCGAATAAGGACGCAAATTATTTAATTGATTTTCAACCCAATTTTGATTAAAAACCTGTTGATAAACTCGATTATAAACTCTTAACTTACCTTCTCTTTGGACAACTAAACCAGATAATCTTAATTCACTAGATTCAAGATTCTTATTAGCAGCGACTTCTCCCTGTTGTTGAATCTGCTGGTACAATTCCAACAAATATCCTGCTCGTTGCTCCGAGGAAAGAATTCTATCCCTGATAGTTCGTAAATGTTCCGGATCATCCTGGGATTCCCAATTTTCAATAATCCGCTTATTTACCACCTCCCTTACCAAAACAGAATAATCTTTATCTACTTTTGACTTCCGCGAAGCGGCTGATTCTTCCACCATAAACTTACACAACTTTTGAGTAAGAAATGGTTGTCCTCCCGTCCAATCGAGAATTTCAGATATTACCTCTTGGGGATGATTAAATCTTCCTTCCAATCCTTTAATTAACGGTTCAACTTCATTAATTTGAAAACCATGTAATTCTATTGCTTCCCCAATATTAAAAGGGGTTTGGGTTTTATTCTGAATCAAATCACCGGGAGTTGCTACGCCCAATAAAGCAAAAGTTAACCGTTGAAAAATGGGATTATCAACCCGTTGATTCTGGAAGAAGCGAATTAATGCAAAAAAATCATCTAAGGAGAAATCTTGACTTAGCACCTTGTCAATTTCATCCACAAAAATGACTATTGGTTGCTGAATCTTTGCTAATAAAACCTTTTCAATAAATAGATTCAAACATTGCACTGGTGAAAGAATAGTTTGATGTTTCTTCCACCATTCCTGCCAATCAAAATCAAATTTATCTTCTAATTGACAGCTTTCTGATAAGTTGTAAACAATTCCCCCGTACCACTGTTGTTGACTTACCTTACCAATTCCCGTCAAATCAATTGCAGCACAAACAGTACCTTGTTCTTGTAACCGCTGCATAGTCTGTACCCGCAAGCTAGACTTACCCATCTGCCGGGAGTTGAGGACGTAACAAAATTTACCAGCTTGCAACTTTTGGTAAAACTCCTCATCCGCTTGTCGCTTGACGTAACTGGGAGCGTCAACCGGGAGACTGGCACCTATTTGGTAGAAGTTGGAATTGGTGGCTGTCATTGTTACAGTTACTTAGGTAATATCATGTCCGGTTTTTAGCGGTTTTCACGCTTGATGCAATATAGTTTTGACCTCTCTCCAAACCTCTCTCCTGCAAGGAGAGAGGCTTAAATTCTTATTCTTACTCCCCTTCCCTAGTAGGGAAGGGGCTGGGGGTTAGGTGTTGACTTTGTGCATTTTGAGGGGATAAAAAATCATGCAAAAAACGTGTTTGCCCCTTATATATTGCCCTCTCCCCCTTCCCCTCTCCCAAGCTTGGGAGAGGGGTGCCCGTTAAGGCGGGGTGAGGGAGAAAGATTATGCTTGTTACCGACATAAAAGTTGTATGAATTTATTCCAAGGCGGTGTTGAGAATGTTGCAATAAGTAAAATTCCTCACAACACCCGACTAAAATAATCGCGATATAGCTGACAGCGGGGTGTAACGTGATTATTTTCACGAATCACCAGCCCTAAACTGTGTAATTTATAAATTTCCATAGAATCTAATTCCACTCCCGCAGTTGAGTTAACTACTCGTTGCAAAGCTTTTACTAAATCCGGTGCTGAACGTAATATATCTAATAAATAACGCAGGTGATTGCGATAAATTCCGGCTTCTGTAGTTGCTGACTGTAATAAATCTGGGAAAGTTGTCTTTCCTGCTGCAATATCATACATCGCCAACCGTAAAAGATAGGGATGTCCTCCTAACATTCTCCTTAACTCTTCGAGCAAACTATCTTGGGAATTAATACCATGTTTTGTGGCTAAATCTTCTACCTGCTGCTGATTAAACTCTTCTAATTCTACGGGTACACCTGCATTAAAGGGTGATTGATGGTAATCCAAAGGAATATAAACTTCGGTAGAATGAGCTAACACCAACCGCAGTTGTTTCCAAACTTGATCAATCTTGCCTTTTTCATGCCAAGAGCGCAGCATTCCTAAGAAATCTTCTACGATTTCGCTATAAGGAAATAATCTATCGACTTCATCTAAAACTAATACTAAAGGAGAATTAATTTGTTTTAATATGTACTTTTTAAAATAATTAGTACAGTTGTCATTACTGCCTAAAAACGCTGTATTCCAAGCATTATCAACTTGATTCTCAAGTTCAAGCTCCAAGGAAACTTTGCTACACAACCATCTGAGGAAATTATCCAGATTGGTAATTACTTCTTTATTAACACCACCCAAATCCAAATAAACTGCTTGATAATTCTGCTTGACTCCCCGATCAACAATCCGTCTTGTCAGAGAAGTTTTACCCATTAACTTTGGTGCTTTAATCCGAATTAAGGCAGCAGGTTTTTCTAAAGTTTGATAACAAAGAGACTCAATCCCATTCCGTTCTAGATAAAAAGGAGAATCAAGCGCTACAGCACCATCAGGATATTCCAACGACTGCATACAAATATTACTCCCTTCCCGCAATCTCTCTTCATCTCTTGCCTCTGCGCTCTCTCTGCAAGAAGCCGCACTTCTTGCGTCTACAGCCTCTCTGCGGTTTTTTACATCCAAAATAATTCCATCTTTCGCTCGCATATAAAGTACTGGTGTGGCAAAATCCCGCTTATCAAGTCCGACTTCCATCGAAATAGCATTGCGGGTTGTTTGAATAGCTGCATCAACCGGATAACCAAGGGCTAAAGTACGGTAAAACTCCGAAGCGAACAGCTTGGCAGTATTATCCAAAATGGAATATTGCATGGCTACTACTGCGGGAATTCCTCGACGTACCAAATTTGGTGCTGTACCCGCAAAGGCTTGATTTGAAGATACCGTCGCACCTTGGCAGGAATTGAGAATAACCAAACTAATATTGCGATCGCCTAAAAAGAAATTAGCGAACCTCTCATCATCCAACAATTTGGATTTATCATTATTATCTACAAGAGCAATAAAGCCTTGATTATTTTTGAATACACCATGACCGATAAAGTGGAAGACATTGTAAGGCTTTTCTCGGAGCTTTTGGTTAATATTTTGGATAGTAGCAGCTTGTAAAATATCTAACTCAATTCCACCAGCTTCTATGTGCTTCCCTAGTGCATCGCGGATTAGTTTTTCTTCACCAACAGCGTCTAATGAAGCTAAATCAGGGGGAGTTGAGATGACTAATAAAACTTTGAGCGGTAAACTAGCGGCTTTGATATCGCGCTTTAGTGAGGGAACATCAACATAGCGAGAAAGAACTGTTTCGGTGTTGTTTGCTAAAAAGGTGTTGGTATCTTCGTCGTAGAGAAATTCCCAGGGGAGAGCTGCTAATTCGGGAGATGCAAATACTAAGCGCAAACGGACATTTTCTTGATTCGCTTGCGCGGCTGCTATAGTCGCGTGGAATCGAGCGTTAATTTTATCGGGAAATAGTGCTTGGTAAAGTTTACTTCCTAACTCTTTGAGCAATTCGGTATTTGTTTGTCCAGAGTCAATTAATTGTAAGCTCAGTTTAATTTGATTTATTGACCAACTTAATTCACCCGAAACCTCACCTTGTTCTGAAGAAGCGCGAATATGATGATTTTTATCAACTAATATTTGAAAATCTTGGTAATTCATTACGATTTGATTTGATATCACCGTAGTTAGCTGCAACTTCTGTTTATCATTTCAGCTTTTGGGGTTCTCAAGCTTCTACTCATATTACTAAAATATAAGATTGGGACTTACTAATTTATAAAAGACATCTCCGGAAAACATTTAGATGCAGACCTAACCCCCCAGCCCCTTCCCTGTGTTCGCGCAGCGTGTCCCGAGGACATGGGAAGGGGGGCAATAAAGCCTCTCTCCCTGTGGGGGAGAGGTTTGGAGAGGGGTCTTTCTTATTTCCGGAGAAGTCTACTGTTTATTAAACTGATATTGAAAAAAACCCAAAGTTCCTTGCTTATTTATAGGTTTGGGTTTCATCAACTTATGCACTTAGAAGATGAAAACGGGAAAAGAGTAATTCTTGGTTAATGGCACAACTCAGGCACAAATAATTACACTAAAGGTACTCCCCTTAACTTGCTTTGCTATAAAACCGATGACCGAAAAAAATCGAATTTGTATTCTTGGTGGTGGCTTTGGTGGACTTTACACCGCTTTACGTTTAGTTAAACTGAATTGGAAAGAGTCCGAGAAACCGGAAATTGTTCTGATTGACAAAAACGATCGCTTTTTATTTTCACCGCTTTTGTATGAATTGCTTACGGGAGAAATGGAAAGTTGGGAAGTTGCTCCTCTTTATCAGGATTTGCTACAAAATACTGGCATACGCTTCTATCAAGAAACGGTATCCGGTATTGATACTGACGAGAAACGAGTAGAGTTACTAAATGGCCCGGAAATTTCTTATGATCGTTTAGTATTAGCTATGGGTGGAGAAACACCATTAACTATGGTACCTGGAGCTATGTCTCATGCTCGTGCTTTCCGTACTCTTGATGATGCTTATGCTTTAGAAGATAAATTGCGGATACTTGAAGAATCCGATCAAGAAAAAATTCGAGTTGCAATTGTTGGTGGCGGCTACAGTGGTGTTGAATTAGCCTGCAAATTATCTGACAGACTTGGGGAAAGAGGACGTTTCCGATTAGTGGAAATGGCTAGTGAAATTCTCCGCAATTCTCCAGAGTTTAATCGCGAAGCTGCAAAGAAAGCTTTAGATGAACGAGGTGTTTGGGTTGATTTGGAAACGAAAGTTGAATCTATCGCTGCCGATACTATTTCTTTAGAATACAAAGGCGTAGTAGATGAAATTCCTGTAGATTTAGTAATTTGGACTGTAGGAACAAAGGTTACTCCTTTAGTGGAAAATCTTCCTATAAAACATAATAAACAAGGAAAAATTATTACCACATCAACTTTACAGGTAGTGGATAATCCCAATATCTTCGCTTTGGGTGATTCAGCAGAAACCTTTGATGCAGAAGGAAAACAAGTACCGATAACTGCACAAGCAGCTTTCCAGCAAGCTGATTATGTTGGTTGGAATATTTGGGCTAGTCTTACTAATCGTCCTTTGCTTCCCTTCCGCTACCAGCATTTAGGTGAATTTATGTCACTAGGAGTTGACAACGCGACGCTTACAGGCTTAGGTATGAAAATGGAAGGAACGTTCGGATATGTCGCCCGTCGTGCTGCTTATCTTTACCGTCTCCCAACTTTAGAACATAAACTAAAAGTTGGTTTTAACTGGCTAACTCGTCCTATTATAGAAGCACTCTCGTCGTAAATGGGGAGATTGGGGGATAGGGAGATGGGGAGACAAGGGGACAAGGAGAAATTAATATTCTTAATTCTTAACTCCTAACTCAATAACAGACGTAGCACTGCTACGTCTCTACAATCCTAACTCCGCAAAGTATTCCTAATCCAAAACAAAAACATCCGTTGTTAAAATCTAAAATCCAAAATCTAAAATCCAAAATTGTGAAAGGTGGATGAAACAGCCGAAAGTCATTTTTTTAGATGCCGTAGGAACACTCTTTGGTATTAGAGGTAGTGTTGGTGAAGTTTATAGTCAAATTGCCCAAGAATTTGGGGTGGAAATATCACCAGCTACTTTGAATCAAACCTTTTTTCAAAGTTTTAAAGCTTCACCACCCCCAGTTTTTCCTAACGCGCAAGAACAAGATATTCCACAGCGCGAGTTTGCATGGTGGCATCGCATAACTCAAACCACCTTTGAACAAGCTGGTGTTTTACACAAATTCGATGATTTTTCGGCTTTCTTCAGCGAAGTCTACATCCACTTTGGCACGGGCGATCCTTGGTTTGTTTATCCCGATGTCCTCAATGCTTTAAAAAATTGGCAAAATAAAGGAATCGAATTAGGCATATTATCCAACTTCGATTCCCGAATTTTCTCAGTTTTACAATCTTTAGAATTAAGAGACTATTTTCGTACTATCACCATTTCTACCCAATCTGGTGCAGCTAAACCCAACCAAAAAATATTTGCGATCGCGCTCGAAAAACACAACTGTCTACCAGAAGCTGCATGGCACATCGGCGATAGCGTTAAGGAAGACTATGAAGGTGCGAAATCTGCTGGGCTTAGAGGTGTTTGGCTTAATAGACAATGAACAGTTATAAGCTATCAGCTATCAGCTATCAGCTATCAGCTATCAGTTATCAGTTATAAGCTATCAGCTATCAGCTATCAGTTATCAGCTATCAGCTATCAGTTTATAGCGTGTGTTACGGCTTTAGCCTAACGCACCTCTAAATTAGAAGAGAAATCAACGTTAATATTTGTATATTTAATTGACAGAAACCCGGTTTTTCTAAAAAACCGGGTTTCTTAATTATCACCTAACAACTCAATATTAGTTTAATCAATCATCAACTGATAATTGATAATTGTTAACTAGATAACTGATTCGCTTCTTCTTCTAATTTACGAACCAGGTTTTCATCTCCATTTTGCTTTGCAACTTCCAAACGACGTTGTACGCTACGCTGTAAATTTGCGAGATGAATTCTTGCTAATTCATTATTAGGTTGATTGCTAAAAAATGTTTGATTGTCTTTAGCAAAAATAAAATCTAACTTTTTGCGCTGTTTCAATTCTTCTACTTCTTGAGGATTCCCAGAATAATAACTGGCACCCCGATACTTTAATTCAGCAGCATGGTGAGTTATGGGAATATGCTTGGAGTAATGACACTTCCATTCTGCACCCCGATACTTTCCACAGACTCCTTCAGTAGTTACTTCCACTGTTTCAGGAGCGTATTCATATTCAATTCCGCGATAAATAAGTTTCATAATATTTCCTTGCCTCTATATCCTAAACGTTAAACAAAGTGAGGCGCGTTCCTTCGGCTATTTTCCTACTTCCGTCTTTTAATTGCAGTTAACTAAGCATTGATTGTTAACTCCAAACAAAGGTGAACGAATCATTTTATTTCTGTATCTACTGTAACACTTTTTGATTTAAGTCAGGGTATGACAACAGAAATTTATATTTACTTTAGATTTTGCCAATAGTATCCCACCACATTAAAATTGCCGGGTAAATGAAGGTTCGTTCGTAGTAGCGCTTCAGCGCATCCGGATTTCAGATGCGCTGAAGCGCTA